>CAIQMJ010000697.1 GCA_903872875.1 uncultured Variovorax sp. | reverse complement strand
GGAACTCCTTGATGAGAAGAATCATCCTAGGCTGGCATGCGCCGCATCGCTTGATATGAATCAAGCGATGTGGTCGCTGATCTCACGCTGTTGTGCTGTGTGATACCTGACGCCGGCGCGTGTTCCGTTGCTTTCAATCATGGCGGGGCTTTCAAATTGAGTTGATTCAGCGCAAGCGCTGGAATGCCCGACTGCCTAAAGTCAACTCGAACCCTCGCTCAAGGCACCTTGCGAACAAAGGCCGGATCAATCTCCATGCATGACATGGAGGGCCTGATTTCAAAACGCCGGGCAAGTGGTCGCGCATGGCATTTCCGCCGAAGCGCAAAGGCTCGAATCTTCTCCACCCAGGACCCACCCATGACTCCCAGAAATCTCGGCTTGTTGCTGATTCCAATCGCCATGTCGATCAGCATGACTGTTCTTGCCGCTGACAGCACGGCTCCCGGGCAGTTGAGCCCGCCTCCGAGCAGAATGGACAGGGCGGAAGATGCGGCCTCGAAGTCGGCCCGAGAAGCGGAGAAGGCCGCGCATGAAGCGGTCGCTGCGGCGAAGGATGCCGCAGCGCGCGCGAAGATTGCCACCGGCAAGGTGTCCAGGACGGTGGCCGAAGGCGTGCGCCAGGCTGCCGAGAAGGCGGCGCGGGCGACCACTCGACTCGAAGAGAAGGCCGTCAGTTCGAGAAGCAAGGCACTCGACGATGGCAAGGACGCCGCCCGCAAGGTCGAGGACGAAAGCAGGAAGGCCTCGGCTGCAACGCGCGAGGCGCTCGCAAAGGCCGAGGATTTCGTCAAGCGGACGAATGAAGAGAACATGGAGAACGCGCAGAAGGCCGCCGATGCCACTCGTGATTCTCTTGTGAAGGCAGAGGAAGCAACTCGCAGCGCACTGAAAGCCGCAGCGGATGCTTCAGCCAAGTCCGCGCACGCCGTGAAGCGAGCAGTCCGGCCGGAGAATTCCAGCAGCAAATAGTCGCTGACACGACGCAAGTGCCGCATTGCGTTGCGGTGAGGGGATGCCGCGCAGCGCGGCCGAACCTCTCCGCCACGATGACATGCGCACCCGACACCTGCTTTCTGCCGACGCGAGCGCATGCCGGCGTGTAACCTACAGGTACAAGACAGAGGTGTACCGGATGACCGCAGGCAATGTGCAGGCAACGCATATCAAGAACTCCTTGCCGGAGTTGCATCGCTCGCTGATCGACATCGTCAGCGCGATGAATCGGCCGGAGCGCGACGCGGAGATGCTGCAGATGGCGGGGTTGACGCTGGAGCGCGCGCTGTTCCCGCTGCTCGTGCTGATCGAAAGGCTCGGCCCGATCGGCGTCGTCGACCTTGCAGGCCGTGTCGGTCGCGACTACACCACGGTCAGCCGGCAGGTCGCCCGGCTCGAGGAACTGGGTCTGGTCAGCCGCCGCGCGGGCCAGACCGACCGCCGGCTGCGCGAAGCGGTCATTACCGCGCAAGGCAAGACGGCGACGGATGCGGTCGATGATGCACGCGAACGGCTGGCCCTGGCCCATTTTCAGAAGTGGCGCAAGGACGACTTCGACCAGTTGCTTCGGCTGATGCGGATGCTTGCCGATGGATTGAACGAGGCTGGTCTCGCGCGCCCATGACGGGTCCACCCCAGGTCAGGTCTCGCGGCGTTCGGCAAGCAGCCTCTTGGCCTGTATCAGCGCGGTGGCCAGGTTGGCGATGAAGCCGATGCAGATCCAACCGCCCACCCCGAAGGCGATGGCAACCAGATCCGCGTCGGCCCGCTCGGCAAAGGCCAGTGCCACCTGGCTTGCCAACCAGACGACAGCCCACCGCTTGAGGTATACGCCCAGATGCGCATCGAGCCATCGGGCATTGCGGCGAAGCGTGTGCCGGAAGGCGGGCGCGCTGCGTGGGGGAAGCGGTTCGAGGTAGGAGTACGGCAGCCAGAATCGCCGCCAGACGGACGGCTGATCGTCATGGTGCGGAATATCCTGCTCTGGGCTCGGTGGCGACATGGTGGCTCCTCGTCTGGAAGCACCGAGGCTGCGCGAGAGTGCGACCATGGGCTTCGCATTGACGATCGAAGCGTGCCACTCCCGGGACACCGGCGTGTCCGCGCGGCGATGCAAGGCCCGTAGGAAATCGCCGCAGCCGCGCCGTTGGGCGACGGCGATCCGCAGAGGACCTCAGCCGCGCGCGGGAAACACCGGCTCGCCCAGGTTGAGCATCAGCCTGTTGGCCCACGCGAAGATCGCGACCGCGTGCAGCGCGTCGAGGATTTCCAGGCTCGCGAGGCCCGCGGCACGCGCAGCGCGAAGGTGCGCCGGGCCGAACCCGGCGGGGTCGCGCGTGAGCGCGATCGACAGCTGCACGATGGCCCGCTCGCGCGCCGTGGTGCCGGCGGTCTCCGGGTCGGCGAAGACCTGCGCGATCACGTCGTTGCGGCGCGCGAGCTGCTCGAAGCGCTGCGCATGCACCGACGCGCAATACACGCAGCCGTTGACGCGCGAAACCACCGCGCTCGCCAGTTCGCGCTCGGCACGCGACAGGCCACCGGGTGCGTACATGATCGCGTTGAACACGGTCGCGCGCTCCTCCAGGATGCGCGGCTGCTGCACCAGCAGCAGGTAGTAGTCGGAACTGCGCGCCTTCGGGTGGCTGGTGTCGAGCACGCGCACCTGTTCGGCCGATGCCTGCGTGAGGTCGAGCGTCGGCAGCCAGGCCTTCCACCCCAGCGTTTCGCTGGTGTAGCCGTTGATGCGCAGCGGCTCGCCGGGCGGCGGCAGGTTGGCCGGATGGACGAAGGGCGCCGTCTCGGCGGCGACGGTGGCCGGCGCGGCACCTTCCCCGTCGACCGCATCCAGCGCGGCCAGCGCACCCAGCCCCGCCACCACGCGCACCTGGTAGGCCACGAAGGCGATCAGCTGTGCCAGCGCAACCACTTCAGGCGTCGACAGGCCTGCGGCCGGCAGCGCCAGCAATGCGTTCCGGTCGCCGTCCACGGGGTTGTCGGTCAATGTGCGCGTGAAGGCGAGGACGGCCTGCAGGCGCGGTTCGTCGCCGAGCGATTCGGTGGCCGCACCGTCGGCCGCGGACTGCTGTGCTGCCGTCAACGGCGCCAGCGCGTCGAGCCGCGCACGATAGTGCGCCTGCAGCGCTGTGCTGCCCGCGCTCCGTGCGATCGCATGCGCGGCAAGCAGGCGCTCGACCAGCGGTGGCGCCGGCAGCGCGGTGTCGAACAAGGCGTCATAGCTGCCCTGCGTGGCAGCCACCACCTTGTCGCGCCGATGGCGCACGGCATGCACGGCGCTGCCTGCAGCCAGCGGCACGGATGCGTCGACGAGGTCGGCGGAAAGAGTCGATTCAGTCATCGTGTTTGTCTCCGGAAGATGCGGTGCGTGCGGCCACGGCCTGCTGCAGGAAGCTCAGCACGCCCTGCCAGGAAGACTCGTCCGCGCGGGCGTTGTTCGCGGGCGTGCCGCCCGAGGTGCTGCGGCGCCCCGACACCGGGTGCGCATAGCCGAGCTGCGTGGTCGGCACGTAGGGGAACAGGATCGAATGGCCGGCGCCCTCGAAGTCGAGATGCTCGACGGCGTGCGGGTGAGCGAAACGCGCAAGCCGCTCGGTCACCATCCGGCTGTAGAGGCTCGACGGCCAGGAGCCATCGTCGGTGGCCGACAGCAGCATCACGGGGCCGCGGATCCGCTCGACGCGGATGCGTGCGCGCTCGACCGCCTCTGGATCCTGCAGCGCGGTCAGCAGCGCATCGGCATGGCGGCGCGGCTCGGGGCCTTCGTCCCAGGGCGCCCAGGTCGCGGTGCGGTTGTTCTCCCACACATGCGGGAGCGGCTGGCTGCGGAAGATCCAGGCCGGGCCTTCGCGGCCGAGCGCCGGATCGCAGGCGTTCTGCGCGCAGTGCACCACGGCGCCCGGCACGTAGCCGACCACGGCCGACACCGATTCGGGGAACAGCGTGCCCAGCAGCAGCACCAGCTCGCCGCCGCGCGACTGGCCGCTCAGCGCGACGAAGCCGTGCAGCGGCTTCACCGTGCGGTGCAGCCAGGCCAGCGCCGTCTCGAAGTACTCGAGCCTGGTGGCCGAGATGTAGTCCGACAGGCCCGGCGCCTTGAAATACGCCAGCGCGAAGGCCGCATGGCCATGCGACGCGTAAAGCGCGGCGCGCGGCTCGTTGATGCCGCCGCCGGAGCCATTGAGGATCATCACTGCCGGATGCGGGCCCGGGCCGGCCGGCATGTAGAGCGTGCCGACCAGGCCTTCGTCGCGCACTTCGCGGCGCGTGACGCCCTCGCCTGCCAGGCGCTGGACGAATCCGCCGTACGCCTCCGATGCGTCAGGCACACCCGCATGGCCGCCGCGGCGCACCGTGATGTCGGTGCGCAGCGCGGCGCCGGGCGCCGCGCCGAACTGCTCGCGGGCGCCGGCCGTGTCGGGCACCTGCGACCAGACCAGCCCCATCGCCGATACGCCTTCGTAACTTCCATCGACCGGCGCGTCGCGCGTGAGGTCGACCGTGCCCTGCGCATCGGCGACGAAGCGCGCCGATGCGCGCCAAGGCACGCCCGGGCCGCGCAGCGTGCAGCTCGCGACCTCGATCTGCTCGCCCGGCGCGAGGCCGTCGACCGCGATGCGCCGCGGCACGTCGATCAGCGCGTCGGCGGGAGTGATGCTCAGCATGCGGCCGGCCTCACTTGACCTGCGTGACCTGCATCGCCGTCGTGCGGTCGCTCAGCAGCGGCACGACCTTCAGGCCCTTCTTCGCGGCCCAGATGTTCTGGTAGTGGTACAGCGGGATCTGGCCCACGTCGTCCGTCACCAGCTTGGCGGCGTGGCGGAAGATCGCCTCGCGGCGCTTGGCATCGAACTCGACGGTGGCGGCGTCCAGCGCCTTGTCGACCGACTCGTTGCTGTAGCCGCCCCAGTTGTTGGAACCACGGCCGCGCCT
>CAIQMJ010000696.1 GCA_903872875.1 uncultured Variovorax sp. | reverse complement strand
GCTCGGCCAGCTTGCGCCGGCGCACTTCAGCGCCGTTCCCATCACCGTCGCGTTGGCCGAGGCGCCGCGGACCGCCGCCGGTGTGCAGATGGACACCTGCGTGCGGTGCGGCGACTGCGCGACGGGTTGCAACCACAACGCCAAGCTGTCGCTCGACGTGACGCTGCTGGCCGAGGCCGTGCGCAACGGCGCCGAGATATTCGCCGGCGCCACGGTGTTGCGCATCGAGAAGCAGGCGCGCGCCGACGGCACGCCGCTGTGGAACCTGTATCTGGTGCACACCGACGAGGCGCTGCGCCGCCGCCAGGGAGCGCCGTTCGTGCTGCGTGCCGAGCGCGTGGTGCTGGCAGCCGGCACGCTGGGTTCGTCCGAGATCCTGATGCGCTCGGAAAGCGACGCGCTCCGCTTCTCGCCGCGGCTCGGCCATCGCTTCTCGGCCAATGGCGACATGATCGCGGCCGTGTGCGACACCGAGGCCGGCGTCGTCGATTGCGTCGGCGACGAAACCGTGCCGCCCGCGAGCGTGTCGCCCGCGGAGCGCGTGGGGCCGACCATCACCGGCCTGGTCGACCTGCGCGGCGACAAGGCGATCGGCATGGCCGTCCAGGACCTGGGCGTGCCCGGTTCCCTGCGCCGGTTGTTCGAGGAGGTCGTGACGACCTCGGCCAGCCTGCATCTGCTCGGCGAGAGCGACGAACGCGTCCATGGTCCCGACGACACGCTGGCGACCGATCCCTGTGCGATCGATGCCGAGCGCATGCGCAAGTCGCTGCTGGTGGTCATGATGAGCCGCGACCCGGCCGATGGCCTGCTGACGATGAACCGCGACGACACCTCGCCCGAGGCCGGCGATGGTGCCGTCTCGATCCGCTGGCCCCGGCTGCGCGACCACCCGCCCTTTCTTGCGCAGCACGCTGCGCTGCAGGACATGCTGGACCGGTCGCCGGTCAGGGGCCGGGTCCTGCCCAACCCGGTCTGGCGGCCGCTGCCGACCAAGCTCGACTATCTCTTCGAAGGCGCCAACGGACCCTTGCTCACCGTGCATCCGCTGGGCGGTTGCCCGATGGGCGATGGCGTGGACACGGGCGTGGTGGATCATGCCGGCCGCGTGTTCGACCGTTCCGCGCCGGGGGATCCGGCGCAGCGGTTCCACGAGGGGCTGGCCGTGCTCGACGGCTCGGTCATCCCGACGTCACTCGGCATCAATCCGGCGCTGACCATCGCCACCATCGCGCTGCGCGCCGTGCGGGAACTGCGCGAGTCCTGGGGCTTCACCGAGCCTTGCGAACGGAAGGCGTTGCCGCCGCGTCCTGTCTTTCGCATCGCGCCGGCACGGGAGAAGCCGCAGCCCACGGTGGTCGAAGTGCTCGAACGGCTGTCGGGGCCGCTGACGCTCAAGAGCCTCGGCAGCGAAGTGCACGCCGAATTGACGATGCACTTCGAGCCGACCGAACTGCGACAGTTGATGGTGCCTGGCGCCGCGCTGCGTCTCTCGCCCGAAGGCGGCAAGCTCCGCATCTTCAGCAAGCGGCCCGGTGTGGACGAGGACAAGCGGGACGACGATTCGACGACGCTGCTCGTGGCCCGGGTGGCGGGGTCGCTGCGCGTGTTCCATCAGGAGGCGTCCACGCCATGGGAGCGGCGGCTGCGCAGCCTGTGGGCCTGGTTTCGCAATCGCGGGCTGCGCGACACCGTGCACTGGTTCCAGGATCTCTGGGCGAACAGGGCTTCGGCGCCGCACGGAACGCACTCGTTCGTCGAGGCGGCGAAGAGCCGGGCGGGCAGCGCCTGGCAGCTCGGCTCGCGCGCCGGTGCGGTCCGGCTGATGAGCTACGAGCTGGAGATCGTGGAAGTGCTGCCCCACAAGAACGACCCCAAGCTCACGCTGCTCGCCGAACGCTTTCGCGGCGCGGCGATCCGGGGCGAGAAGCGGCTGACCTATTCGCGCCGCGCCAATCCCTGGCGGCAGCTGATGGAGGTGGCGCTCAGCGCCTTCCCCGATCTGGCACCCGGCATCGCCGCTCCGCTGCTTCGGCTCGATCCGGCCTACCTGGCCCGCAAGGGCATGCCGCTGATGCGCATCGTCAAGCAGCAGGACCAGCCCAGCGCGCTGATCGACATGGCGTCGCTGGCCCTGTATGTGCTGCGCATCCTGCTGCATGTGCACGTGTGGAGCTTTCGCGCGCCCGACAAGCCGCTGCCGCGCGAGATCCATCGCCTGCCGGGGCTGGTCAAGGGCCTGCCGCAGCCCGTCGTGGTGGAGCTGCCGGTCGGTGCGATGCCGGACGGCCGCCCGATCATGGTGCGGCTCACGCACTATCCCTTCGGCGAATCGCAGCGTGCCGGCCTATCGAAGCGGAAGGCGGACGCCCGGGTCGCGGTTGAAACGCCGGTGCTTCTCATCCATGGATACAGCGCGAGCGGTACGACGTTCGCGCACCACGCGGTCCGGCCGAACCTCGCCGGTGCCCTGTGGGATGCGGGCCGCGACGTCTGGATCATCGACATGCGGACCAGCGCCGGCATGCCGCTTGCGCAGCATTCGTGGAGCTTCGAGGAGGTCGCCCGCGCCGACATTCCGGTCGCCATCGCCCATGTTCTGGCGAGCACGGGCAAGGCCCGCATCGACGTGTTCGCCCACTGCATGGGCTCGGCCATGCTGGGCATGGCGCTGCTCGGGTCGAAGGATGACGGCGAGAGCTTCTGGCCTTTGCGCGATGGACTGCACTCGAAGATCCGCAGCCTGGTCATCTCGCAGGTTCCACCGGCCATGATCTTCACGCCGGCCAATGTGTTCCGGGCCTACGTGATGCGCTACGTGAGCCATTACCTGTCGCTCGACGGCTTCCAGTTCCGCATGTCGGATGCGCCGGGGCTGGCGGAGCAGTTGGCGGATCGGCTGCTGGCCACGCTGCCCTATCCCGAGTCGGAGTTCGACCGCGAGAACCCGCTGTGGACACCGTGGCGCCGAACGCCCTGGGTCGCCACCCGGCATCGCATGGACGCGTTGTATGGCCGCGATTTCAGCGTGAACAACGTGTCCCACGAGATGCTCGCGCACATCGACGACCACTTCGGTCCGCTCAGCCTGCAGACGGTGTCGCAGGTGATCCACTTTGCGCGTTTCCGTTCGATCGCCGATCGCCAGGGCTTCAACGAATTCGTCGACCCGACCCGGCTGCGCGAGAACTACGACTTCCCGGTCATGTGCGTGCATGGCGAAGACAACGGACTGGTCTCGGTCGAGACGCTCGCCCACTTCAGCGACGTGATGGACGAGGCGACGGGACGGCTGGTGCTGCAGGAACCCGTGCCCGGCTTCGGTCACCAGGACTGCCTGATCGGCACCGGGGCGCAGCCGGTGTTCGACAAGATCATCCGGTTCTTCGATGGCGCGGCCGAGGCGGATGCACCGGCGACCGATGCGGCGGGCACCCCCGGCGCACCGTCGCCGGTCTATGTGTGCCAGGTGCCGACGCTCGGGCTTCGGATGGACATCATGAGCAGCGGCACGACCTTGCGGTTTGCGCTCGGCGACGACGGCGGACGCGGCAGGCCGCTTCACGCCGCGATGATGCCGGTCGCCTGGAAGGACGGTCGCCTGCTGCTGGTGGGACAGACGGGGCACGTCGCACCGACCCGGGACACCCTGCTGGATCTGGCGCAGGTGGCGGAGCCCCTGGCTGGCGTCCAGCACGACAACATGCAGCTGTCGTTCGAGATCGATCGGCCCGCGCTGTCCGACGGCACCGATGGCCTGCTCGTGATGCTGATCTACCCGCAGTCGCGCCTGATCGGCGACGTCGATGCGAAGCGCCGTGTCAATGCGCTCCAGCGCGCGATGGCGGCGGCACCCCAGCTCACGCCCGACATGGCCGATGCCCTGTTGTCCGCCTGGAACGACAGCGCCGACGACACACTCGAGGCGGGCATCCTGCGGCTGCCTGCGACACCGCTCGTCGACCGGCCTGGAGATGCCGCGCCGCACCGAAGTTTCGTCCTGGCGAGCTGCCAGTACCCCGGCGGCATGCTGGACCGCACGCCGCCCGGCATGCCGGGCGATGCGCAGGCCGGCCCGTCCGATGCGTCGTATCTGCGCCTCCGGGACCGGCTGCTGCCCACCGCGCCATCCCCGGCGCCTTCCTTCCTCGTGCTTGCCGGTGACCAGGTCTATGTGGACGCGACGGCCGGCCTGTTCGATCCGCGAGGGCTGGACGACCGATTCCGCATGCCGTACGAGAACTTCCTGGGCGCCCGCGGTTCCCGCGCGGTGCTCGGCCGCCTGCCCGCCTACATGGTGCTGGACGACCACGAGGTCGTCGACAACTGGGAAGCCGATCCGATCGGCGCAACACCCCGGGAGCCGGCAGACACCGACGAACTGCGGGCGCTCGGCCTGGCGGCATACCGCAGGTACCAGCGTCCCTGGAGAGCCGAGGGAGCCGAGGCGGGGGATGGCGACGGGCTGTTCAGGGCGACCGAACTCGACGGCTTCGCGTTCTTCTTCGCGGACAGCCGTCTCGAGCGCGCGCCCCGGCTGGCGGCCGACGCCATGCATGCGGACATCATGGGGGAACCCCAGGCGCAGGCCATCGCGGCCTGGCTGGCGCAGCGGTCGCCTGGCGGGCCGCGCTTCTTCGTGTCGAGCGCCATGGTGTTGCCGCGCCTGCTGGAAAGCCGGGTGTCGGGTGGCGCGGCCAGCCTTCGCTCCGATGCGTGGGACGGCTACCCGGTCGCGCTGCACCGGCTGCTGGCCGGCGTGTTCGAGCGCGGCACCAGCGACGTCGTCTTCCTGTCCGGCGACGCGCACCTCGGCAACGTCACGCGCATCGTGCTGACCCGCGCCGACAGCGACCTGCAGGTGGTCGCGCACTCCGTGCATTGCCCGGCGCTGTACGCGCCCTATCCCTTTGCCAACGCGGTGGCCGACGACTTCGCGCGGATCGATTCGTTCGAGTTCGAGGCCATCGACGCGCATGGCGTCAGCCGAACCTATGGATGTTCGGTGGAGACCTGGTTTCCGGCGCCCGGCGACGGCTTTGCGCTGCTGCGTGTCGAGAAGGAGGACAGCGCCTGGACGGTGTCGGTCGAATTCGACCGCGCGCCGGGTCCGGCCGGGGTGTCCAACAGCGTCAG
>CAIQMJ010000695.1 GCA_903872875.1 uncultured Variovorax sp. | reverse complement strand
GCTCGGTTTTCGACAGTTCAGCCATCACTTCACCGGCATCCGGGATGCACTGGATGAAGGAGATGAGGCTCTCGCCCGATCGCTGCTGGCGCATTGGAAGCACGCAGATGCCGCAAATTTGCCGCGCAGTGAAATCGTTCGTCATGTGATCGAGCATTCGGTCATCGCGGCCCACCGTCACGTGTTTGGTGTGCTTGCGTGGTTCTCGGTCCTGGCGGCACTGGGCCTCGGACCTGCGGGCGCAGTCTTCTACCGAATGAGTGAGTTCGTTGCCCGCTATTGGGCGCACAAGGAGGGTGCGGCGATCCAGCCTTCCAGCGCCTGGGTACGTCATGCGGCCAAACGCGCCTGGGGCGTGGTCGACTGGTTGCCGGCACGCATCACTGCACTCGGTTTTGCCGTAGTCGGCAGCTTCGAGGACGCGATCGATTGCTGGCGCAATGATGCCAAGCGCTTCCCGAATGCCAACGACGGCGTGATTCTGGCCGCCACCTCCGGTGCTGTGAACGTTCGACTCGGCGGCGGTCTTTTGCGGCCGGTGCCCACGGGCGAGCCTTATGCAAGCACGCTGTCCGGCGATCCGCTGCTCGAAGGCCCCAGTCAGTCCGGCAGTACGCCGGGTCGCGAGCCCGAGCCAGCCCATCTGCGCAGCGTGGTCGGCCTGGTCTGGCGCTCGGTCGTGATGTGGATGGTGCTGCTCGCGCTGCTGACGCTTGCCCGTCTGCTGGGTTGATCGTGGCGTCGGTACCCGCCTTCTTGAGCCCGCGCGTTGCAGCGCTCGAGCCTTACGTGCCCGGCGAACAACCGCGCATTGCCAACCTCGTCAAGCTCAACACCAACGAGAACCCGTATCCGCCATCGCCGTTGGCGGTCGAGGCCATCAGGCGGGCGGCTGGCGATGGGCTGGCCCTGTATCCCGATCCGGAGTCGCTCGCGCTGCGCGAGGCCTTCGCGTCCCGACATGGCTTGACCAGCGCGGAGGTGTTTGTCGGCAATGGATCGGACGAGGTGCTCGCGCATGCGTTTTTCGCTTTTTTCCAGCAGGCGCAGGCCCTGCTGTTTCCCGACGTCACCTACAGTTTCTACCGGGTCTATGCGCAGCTCTATGGCATCGATTGCGAACTGCAGCTCGTCGACGACGCGTTGCGCATCGACTTCGACGCGTTGGCGCTGCGCGGCGCGCAGGGATGTGCCGGTATCGTCATTGCAAACCCGAACGTGCCGACCGGTATCGGCGTTCCGCTGGCAAAGATCGAGGCACTGCTGAGCGTCTGTCCGGAACGTGTGGTGCTGGTGGACGAGGCGTATGTGGATTTCGGTGCACAGAGTGCGCTGGCGTTGATCGCGCGCCATCCGAACCTGCTGGTGGTGCAGACGCTCTCCAAGTCGCGCTCGCTGGCAGGCCTGCGGGTCGGCTTCGCTTGCGGTCAGCCGCATCTGATCGAGGCGTTGTCGCGGGTCAAGAACAGCTTCAACTCCTATCCGCTCGATCGTCTGGCCGAAGCGGGCGCCATCGCTGCTCTCCATGACGAGGCCTGGTTCGTGAAGACCCGCGACGCCGTGGTCGATACGCGAGAAGGACTTGTGTTGCAACTGGAGGATCTGGGCTTCGAGGTGCTGCCTTCGCAGGCGAACTTCGTGTTTGTGCGCCATCCGGAACGCGATGCCGCTGAACTGGCCGCCGCCTTGCGCGAGCAAGCCGTGCTCGTGCGGCACTTTCGCCAGCCGCGCATCGCGCAATACCTGCGCATCAGCATCGGCACGCGCGCCCAGTGTGGTGCGCTCGTGGCGGCGTTGCAG
>CAIQMJ010000694.1 GCA_903872875.1 uncultured Variovorax sp. | reverse complement strand
TCAATTCGATCAAGGTAAAACCCTTTTGCGCATTGCGCGCAATGGAACGACGATTCATTTTTTAACTCCAGAAAAGTTGAGAGCCGGAAACGCCCGCTGCTACTGCATGTGTCCGCAGTCGTGCAAACTTGCGAGGACCGCTCGTTTCTGCCAACTTGGCGGGCTCAAAGCCCCGACATGTTACCCGCCGTGACGAAGTGTGTCGTTCTGCAGCGCAGACGCCGACAAAATTCGCCACGACCTGAGGCAAACGACACGAAAGCACTGTCCCAAAGCAGGCAATCAAATGTTCAGAATCTGTCCTGCGCACAGCATCCGTATATCGTACCGGCCAAGTCGCGGAACGCCTTGCGCGGCAGCAAGAGCATCGATCTGGATCATGATTTCATCGGTTTCGGCCGGCTTGGTGTGGGTGATATAGATCGGATAGCGGGAGCCAGGCGAAATTCGTGTGAGTTCCTCATACAAACTGGAGGGCACGAGGTGCAGGCTGCGGTCGGCCAGCTTCTGCTCGCTGTCGCCAAAGGCCGTCTCGATCACGAGCACGGCGACGTCGAGCGCATTCACACGTGCCCAGAACGCTGGATTGCGACCTGTGTCGCCGCTGAAGACCCAGTGCCCCCCACCCGAAGCACAGCGCACAGCGAACCCGCAAGCCGGCACGGTGTGAACGGCCGGGAGAACCTCGATCTGTTTTGCAACGCGGCTGCCGAGTGCGATCGACTCGCCCACGGCGATGTCATGAAACCTCAGAAAAGGCATGTCGAAATTCGGAATTCGCTCGAAATTCGGCCAGATGACGTCGTTGAAGACATGCTTCCGCAGGGCATCGATGGTGGAGCGCTGCGCATGCACCCGCAGTGGCTGGCAGCGGCGGCCAGCCACTGCATCGAGCATCAGTGGAAGCGCGGCAATGTGGTCGAAATGGGAATGCGTGAGCAGCACGTCATCGATGCAGGCCATCTCGTCGAGCGCGAGATCGCCCACGCCGGTGCCTGCATCGATCAGCAGGTCGCCATCGACGAGAAAAGATGTCGTCCGGCAGTCCTTGGCGATGGCACCGGAACAACCCAACACGCGGACCTGCATTCCGGCGCCTTTCTGTCATTTGGTTTCGAAGCGGGTGCTGCCGTCCCAACCAGGATCATGAGGACGGATCGCCATGGAGGCTAGCCGCTGCGCGTAGACCCGGTAAAGGATTTTTTCACCATGCTGTGTCAGCAAAGGGGCGAGCAATTCCTGCGCCTCTTCCACGCGTTGCGCGCGATAGGCCGCCAGCACCGATGCCCAGCGATCCAGTTGAGCAAGCCGTTCGGGGTCGAGCTGGCCGGCAATCGCCACTGGCGTGAAGATCGCGACGGGTGCCTCGCGCCCCCTCACATAGACCGAATCGAGCTCCTGCCAGACATGGCCGGGCGCAGCGAGGCATGTCGAATCGGTCGCGAGGATCTGGACGCCGTATTGACTGCTCAATCCTTCGAGCCGCGACGCCAGATTGACGGCGTCGCCGACAACCGTATAGCTGCGACGCAACGCCGAACCCATGTCGCCCACGCTCATCACGCCGGTGTTCAGGCCGATACCGACGCCGATGCCCGGCCGTCCATTCGCGCGATGAATCCCATCGATTTCGCGAACGGCGGCGGCCATCTCGATGGCGGCCTGCACCGCCAGCGCGGCATGGTCGGGTGCATCGACCGGCGCGCCCCAGAAAGCCATCACGCAATCCCCCATGTACTTGTCGACCGTGCCACGATGGCGCGTGATGATCTCGGTCAGACGGCTGAACACGCCGTTCAGCAGCGTCTGCAATTCGACCGGCGCCATGCGCTCCGACAGCCGGGTGAAGCCGCGCATGTCGCAGAACATCACGGTCAATTCCTTGCTTTCGGCGCGCATGCTGTAGCGCTCCGGCTGCTCGAGCATTTCCGCGACGAGTTGCGGAGGAACGTAGCTGCTGAACAGCTGCGCGAGGCCGCGACGGCCGCGCGCCTCGACCAGGTAACTCCAGCTCATGTTCAACACGAAGGCCAGCGCGGTCATCAGCAGCGCTGCGGCCAGCGGCATCACCAGACCGGCGCCCAGGTAGAGCCAACTGTTGAGGCCGATCAGCGCGACGCCCACCGCGAAGCCGAACAGCACTGCGCGCGAAGCCGACAGCAACGACAGGCCGAAGGCCAGCAGCAACCCCGCGAACAGCACGACGACCACGTCGTAGCCCCTGGCGTAATCGGGAATCGCCGGCAGGCGCCCATCGAGCAGGCCGGAGATGATGTTGGCGTGTATCTCCACGCCGGGGAAAGCCGGTCCGGCGGGCGTGGTGCGCAACTCCTGCAGGCCCGGTGCCGTTGCGCCGACGAGCACGATCTTCCCCTTCAATTCGCCAGCCGCCAGCTTCCCGTTGAGCACGTCGGCCGCCGCGACGTAGCGAAACGATCCCCCCTTGGCTCCGCCGGGTCCGCGGTACGGCACCAGCGCTCCCGCCTGCGAATCGACCGCCACGCGGCGCTGTGCGCCGCCGCGCCCCAGAAGGAGCGCTTCCAGCACCGGTGCGCCCAGCGCCCATGAATCCTCGACCAGCAGCGGCGTGATCGGCGGCGACCCGACGGACAGCCGAAAGACCGACAGCGCGAGCGATTCGTAGTAGCCGGGCCGAGCCGCATCACCTTCGTAGCGACCCAGCAGCGGCGCCGACCGCACGACACCGTCCTCGCTGTCCTCGACGAGCACATTCAGAAAGCCGGCCGACGGTGCCGCCTGCGCAAGCGGCGCGATGCCGCCGCCAAAGCCATTCCAGCGTGGCGCATAGCGGCGGCCCTGCGGAAATGCCGAGGCGGCGAGCACCGGCTCGGGCAGCAAGCCCTTGGTGCTCGGCGATGCATCCTGAGTGAAGTAGTAGCCAAGCGTCACGGGCTGGCCGATGAGCACGCGTGCGAATGCGGCGTCGTGGTCCAGCGCCGGCGCCAGGCGCTCGACTTCGGCGGCAAAGGCCGGCACGCCTCGCAGGGCGCCGCTCGCGAGTTCCCGCAGGCTCGCCAGACCGGCGCTGTCGTCGGATTCGACGAACAGGACGTCGTAGCCAAGCACCGCCACCTCCTGGCGCTTCAGCAATTCGGTGCTGAGCCGCGCCAGCTTGTCACGGCTCCAAGGCCACTGGCCAAACTGACGCAAGCTGGCATCGTCGATGTCGACGATCACGACGCGCGGATCCAGCGTACGTGGCATGGTCGCGTTCAACCGCACGTCGTAGATGAAATGATCGAGACGATCGATGAAACCCAGTCGCCAGACGCCGATCGCATGCAGCAGCGCGATCGCGACCGGCAGAAGCGTCAATGCGATCCGAACTCGATGCCGACGCCAGGGACTCATCGCGACCTCCCCGTTGCGGCATGCCGCGCAGCAGCACGCATCGCGGAATCAGCCAGCCGTGCGAAGGCGCCTGAACAACGACACGCGTGGCGTCCCGCCTGACAGCGAGAACACCGTATCGCCGGAGCGATCCGAGGGCCCGGACCTGGACATCTCGGCGCCGCGAAGCGGGATCGAAGCATCGGTGACCGGTGGATCGTCGCGGGAGATGCAACGCATCCGGTATTCGCCGATCTCGACCAGGTCGCCCGGCCCGAGCAGGCGCTTTTGAATGGCGCGCGCATTGATATAAGTGCCGTTCGTGCTGTTCAGGTCTTCGAGTTGAACATCGTTGCCAGCCAGGTGGAACACGGCGTGCTCACCGCTGACCGTCAAGGTGTCCATCACGATATCGTTGTAGAGCCTCCTGCCGAGTGTCGTTCGCGCCTTCACGAGCGGTACTTCCTCGATCACGGACCCGTTCAATGAAATGATCAATATCCGCACGACCGACTCCCGGGTCCAGCATCAGTAGGGAAACAGCATGCGCCGGATTTTCGGCGCCGCGATGTCATGGGAGCGCTTTCCGGAGCGCGCCGCGTTATCCGCCCCTGACCGCTCTCGCAAGAACAACCGATATGTTGTCCCGGCCGCCATTGTCATTTGCATTTGCAACCAAAAGTGTCGCGATTGATGGGAGGTCGACATCTCTGGTCAAAAGTGTGAAAAGCTCCACATCTGGCACCATTTCGGTCAGCCCATCGGAGCACAGGAGATAGAGATCCTCGGGCTGGGCGACATGTTCATGCAGTTCCAGATCGACGGAGGTCTCGATGCCGAGCGCACGCGTGACGAGGTTGCGCTGGTTCGAGGACACGGCCTGTGCAGGTGTCAGCAGGCCGGCATCGAGCTGTTCCTGGAGCAGGGAGTGGTCGTGGGTGAGCTGCTCGAGTCGCCCGTCCCGCAGGCGATAGCAGCGAGAGTCGCCGATGTGGCCGACCACCACCGATCGCTCACCGAACGCCGCCAACACAAGGGTGGTTCCCATCCCATACAGACGCTGGCTGCCCATGCCTCTTTTCAGGATGGCGCCGTTCGCCTCGTCGACGCCGGCCCGCAAGGCGCGCCTTAGCGCACGTGGCGATGCCGGCCGCCCTGTGCGTGCGACCCAGCGAGCGAAGTTGGCGTGCAGCAGGCTGATCGCCATGTCGCTGGCCACCTCGCCGCCGTTGTAGCCACCCATTCCGTCCGCGAGAAGCGCCAAGCCGAGCTCGGCGTCGAAAGCGATTGCGTCCTCGTTATTG
>CAIQMJ010000693.1 GCA_903872875.1 uncultured Variovorax sp. | reverse complement strand
CTGCCGGCCAATGTGTGTAGTGAAGAAATCGTTCGGGTTGGGAATCTGGCTCTCGTGGGCCACGTAAACCCAGTTGCCCTCGAAGATGTGTCTCATCTCGAGCTCAAACAGCTCGGCATCGGTAAAGACCTCGCGCTTCATGCGGAAGATGCCCTTGCTGGCATCCTCCTGAACAGCGCCCGCGATCTTGCGGCGCATCAGATCGTAGTCCAAGTTTGTCTCCTGCTTTGATGGGTGCGGTCACGTTGCCGCACGTTGACCAAGCATAGAGACGACGCCGCTTGCGAACTATCCAGAGGCTGCAGTTCCTTATCCGCATGTTGCAGTCCTGACCTCTTCTCTCCACTTGCCTGCCAATACGCCACTGGTCCTTGCGCCGCGATCACAGCGACGTCGACCGGAACAGGACTCGAACCGGCTGCTTCGCGGTGACCGAGCCTCGGCTTCGCACGCTCGCTCGACGTGGTCGTTCTCGTCGACGAAGCTTCCCTGTCCGCCCGCAGCATGAGCGGCCTGCGTGATGTTGGCAGTCTTGCCGATAGCCTTCATGCCCATTCGCGGCTCGGACAGGATGCCTCGAGTTGCAGCTTCATCTTGGGAATGTCGGCACCGCTGGCTCGGTGGTCCTCGATGCTCTTATGGCTTCTGCGGCCTCACTGACAGGGCAATGTGCATCCAGGCCGACAAACTTGCCGACCGCTCCAGCGCTCGCTCTGGATGTTTGAGCATGAGGATGAATGAGGGTTTCTACCATCATAGAAAACCAACAAAAGAATAAAATATCGACAATTACTAACTAAATCTTCAAATCGCGACGTTTTTGTCGCGCGAAGGGCCTGCTTGTTTTATGTCTAGGTCAGATGAGGTGCATGCCTTTCAGATTCAGGTTTCGCCAGGCGGCGACACCTTCCGGTGTCCAGGCTCTGAGACGCTGCTGCAAGGCATGGTCGGGCTACGGAGAAAGGGCATCCCGTCCGGCTGCCGAAACGGGGGGTGCGGCATTTGCAAGATTCGTGTTCTCACTGGTCACGTGTCGAAGGCTGGGACCATGAGCCGCGCGCATGTATCGCTGCAACAGGAAGAGCAAGGTTTCTGTCTCGCTTGCCGGGTCAAGCCCTTGTCCGATCTGAAGGTGGAGGTGCTCGGCGGGATGGAGAGGGCGCTGGGGCAGGGTAGAGGCTGGCCGACCTGGGCGCAGGACCGTTAAATCTGCATGTTGTTGCACATAAAGGAGACGAAATGGGCGTGATGAGAATTGGGCACATCAGCATTCGAGTGATGGACCTGGAAGCTGCGATCCGGCATTACGAGCAAGTCGTGGGCATGCGGCTCACGCACAGGGATGGCGAAGGCAATGCGTATCTGAAGTGTTGGGACGAATGGGACAAGTACTCGCTCGTCCTGACGCCCTCAGACCGAGCAGGCTTCAATCATGTCGCCTACAAGGTTGCCGGCGACGCCGAACTCGATCAACTGGCAGAGAAAATCAAGGGCCATGGCCTGGCGGTGGAGGTGCTGCCGCCCGACTCTCTGCCTGCTTGCGGACGGATGTTGCGATTTGCCATGCCCAGCGGCCATGAGATGCGCCTCTATGCGCAGAAGGAATGCGTCGGCACCGACGTGGGCTCCATTAACCCCGATCCCTGGCCGGACAGCATCCGAGGCGCGGGCGTGCATTGGCTGGACCACTGTGCCCTGGTGTGCGAGTTCGATCCGGCCAAGGGCGTGAACAAGGTGGCGGAGAACACGCGTTTCTTCGTGGATGCGTTGGACTTCTTCCAGACCGAGCAGTTGACCGTCGGACCGGAAGGCGCCCTGCAATTCGGCTCCTTCATCTCGTGCTCAAGCAAGACCCACGACATCGCTTTCGTTGGCGGCCCGACAGCCGGGATGCATCACATCTCGTTCTTCCTCGATTCGTGGCACGACATCCTCAAGGCGGCCGATGTGCTTGCCAAGCACCGGGTTCATATCGATGTGCCACCGACTCGTCACGGATTGACCCGGGGCGAGACGCTGTACTTCTTTGACCCCTCCGGCAACCGCAACGAGACCTTCGCAGGCCTGGGCTATCAGGCGCAAAGAGACAAGCCTGTCGTGACCTGGACCGAGGACCAGGCGTCGCGCGGCCTCCTGTATCACACCGGAGTGCCGCATGAATCCTTCATGAACGCATACACCTGATTTGGAGCTCCCGGATCAGGGCGATGTTCAGCAATTTACTTATTCAAGGAAAGTAACGTGAGTCTGTGGCTTGATTTTCTCGGCGTCGAGGTTCGCTACGTGCAGACCCCCAGCTTCGGCCGCATCCGCATCGCCGAGGCGGGCAAAGGGAACAAGGACGTCATCCTGTTCCAACACGGGATGAACGGCCATCTGGAGGCGTACGCCAAAAACGTCATGCCCCTGTCGGATCGCTTTCATGTCATTGCATTCGACTACGTGGGGCATGGCCTGTCGGACAAGAAGAACGACGACTACAGCCCGGCGATCTTCGCCGACCAGGTTGCCGAGTTGATGGATGCCCTCGAGATCGAAGCAGCGCACCTGTCAGGCGAGTCGCTCGGTGGCTGGGTGTCCGGTCTCTTCGCGGCGAAGCATCCCCATCGGGTGCGGCGGCTGATGCTGAACACCGCGGCCGGAATTCCCGTGGTTTCGGAAAAGGGTAAGCAGGATCTCATGACTTTCATGGGGCTCAACAAGCGCAATGTGGACTCCGCGCCGACGCGCGAATCCGTGACGGCCCGCATGCAATGGCTCATGCATCCGAGCAACCACCACTTGCTGCAGGAAGAGCTTATCGACCTGCGTTTGCGCATCTACTTGGCACCAGAGACGCGGCGCGTCGCTCCCCAGATCAACGCGATCATGCAGCGCCATGACGATTTTCTTATTCCGCTCGAGCAGCTTCAATGCGAGACACTCTTCCTGTGGACCCGGGACAACCCGATCCACGACCTGGAGGCCGCGCAGTCGGCTGCCGCGCGCGTTCCCAGGAGCAGCATTCATGTCATGGAGGGAAATGCCGCGCACTGGCCTCAGTACGAGGCTCCCGATGAGTTCAATGCGGTAGCCAGCCGTTTCTTTGCCGGCGAAGGCGCGGGGGCCGCATGAACGCATTGTCCAGCACCACGGTTCCCAATCGGTCCGGCGCCGTGGCCCAGGCCGCGCTCGCACTGCGCGAGGCGCGCGCTCACCGTGAGGCTATTGGCCGCATCTCCGAGAGCCATGGCATCGAAGGCCTGGAGGCGGCCTATGCCGTGGCCGAGATCAACACGCGAGCGCAACTGGAGGCCGGCCGGCGTATCGTCGGCAAGAAGGTGGGCCTCACGTCCAAGGCCGTGCAGCAGCAACTCGGCGTGGACCGGCCTGACTTCGGTGTGCTGTTCGACGACATGGAGTTCCTGAACGGGCAAGACGTTCCGATGAGCCGCCTGATCCAGCCCAAGGTCGAGGCTGAGGTCGCCTTCGTCATGGGGCGCGACCTCGGCGATACCATGCCCAGCTGGGCCGAGTTTCTCTCCTGCCTTGCATATGCGTTGCCTGCGATCGAGATCGTGGACAGCGCCATCACCGACTGGAAGATCACCCTGGTAGACACGGTGGCCGACAACGCGTCCTCCGCGCTGTTCGTGCTGGGCGATCAGCCGCTGGCGGTCGGCGCGCTCTCCCTGGGAGAGCTGGGCATGCAGATGAGCCTGAACGGTGCACTCCTCTCCATCGGCACGGGTGCCGCGTGTCTCGGCCATCCGCTGCGCGCGGCGTACTGGCTGGCCCGCACCATGACCGAAAGAGGGCAGGGACTGCGTGCCGGCGAAGTGATTCTGTCCGGCGCGTTGGGTCCCATGGTGCCCGTGGTTTCTGGCGATTTCGTTCATGCGCGCATCGGCGCGCTCGGCAGCGTGAGCTGCCGCATGGTCTGAGGGGCAAGCGATGAGTCGTCAACTGCGTGCGGCCATCATTGGCAGCGGCAACATCGGCACCGACCTCGTGATCAAGGCCTTGCGACATGGCCGACATGTCGAGGTCGTGGCGATGGTGGGCATCGACGCGGCGTCCGATGGCCTGGCCAGGGCGAAACGGCTGGGTGTGACCACGACCCACGAGGGAGTGGAAGGCCTGGCGCGGCTCCCTGTGTTTGAAACGCTCGATGTCGTCTTCGATGCCACGTCTGCCGGCGCCCACGTCCACAACGATGCGTTCCTGCGTCGCCTGCGGCCCGGCCTGCGCATGATCGACCTGACGCCGGCCGCCATTGGTCCGTACTGCATCCCGGTGGTCAACGGGGACGATCATCTGGACGCGCCCAACCTCAACATGGTCACCTGCGGCGGCCAAGCCACCATCCCCATGATTGCGGCGGTGGCACGAGTTGCCAAGGTTCACTCTGGCGAAATCGTCGCGAGCATTGCAAGCAAGAGCGCGGGACCGGGCACGCGTGCAAACATCGATGAGTTCACAGAGACGACATCGAGAGCCATCGAAGTCGTCGGCGGCGCGGCCAAGGGGAAGGCCATCATCGTGTTGAACCCTGCCGAGCCGCCGCTGATCATGCGCGACACGGTCTACACGCTGAGCGACTTCGCAGATGAGAGCGCGATCGTGGAATCGGTCGAACGCATGGCGGCGGCGGTACGTGACTATGTGCCCGGCTATCGCCTGAAGCAAGCGGTGCAGTTCGATCGTATCGAGGTTTCCAATCCACTCAATGTCCCGGGCATTGGCACGCGCATGTCGGGTCTGAAAACCTCGATCTTTCTGGAGGTGGAAGGGGCCGCACATTATCTGCCGGCCTATGCCGGAAACCTCGACATCATGACCAGTGCTGCGCTGGCCACGGCAGAACGCTTGGCTCGGCGAACGCTCGGCAACGCAGTGGTGGCTTGAGGACGCAGTCAATGAAGAAGATCTACATCTCGGACGTCACGCTGCGCGATGGCAACCATGCGATCCGACATCAGTACAGCATTGCGCAGGCAAGACAGATCGCGCGCGCGCTCGACGACGCGAAGGTCGATTCGATCGAAGTCGCTCATGGCGACGGTCTGCAGGGCGGCAGCTTCAACTACGGCTTCGGAGCCCATAGCGATGTGGAGTGGATCGAGGCGGTCGCCAGCGAAGTGCGCCACGCCAAGGTGGCCACGCTGCTGCTGCCGGGAATCGGCACCGTTCATGATCTGAAGCAAGCCTATGCGGCCGGCGCGCGCATCGTGCGCGTGGCCACGCATTGCACGGAGGCCGACGTATCGAAACAGCACATTGAGGCTGCGCGCAACCTGGGCATGGAGGCGGTTGGCTTCCTGATGATGAGCCACATGCAGACACCGCAGGGTCTAGCTCAGCAAGCCAAGCTCATGGAGAGCTACGGCGCGACCTGCTGCTATGTCGTTGATTCGGGCGGCGCGCTGAGCATGAACGAGGTGCGCGACCGGTTCCGCGCATTCAAGGACGTCCTGCTTCCCGAGACACAAACCGGCATGCACGCGCACCACAACCTGAGCCTGGGGGTGGCCAACAGCATCGTCGCGGTCGAGGAGGGTTGCGACCGGATCGACGCCAGCTTGGCGGGCATGGGCGCCGGGGCCGGCAATGCTCCGCTTGAAGTCTTCATCGCAGCCGCCACGCGCCTCGGCTGGGAACACGGCTGCGATCTGTACAAACTGATGGATGCGGCGGACGACATCGTTCGCCCGCTGCAGGACCGACCGGTGCGCGTGGACCGTGAAACGCTGGCGCTCGGCTATGCGGGCGTCTACTCGAGCTTCCTGCGGCACAGCGAGGCCGCCGCGAACAAGTACGGGCTGAAGACGGTGGATATCCTTGTCGAGCTCGGCCGCCGGCGCATGGTCGGCGGGCAGGAGGACATGATCGTCGACGTAGCGCTCGATCTTCTGAATCGAACGGCCTCATCGCCGTCAGCAGGTTGAGGAGATGCCGGTGAACCGAGATGGCTATCAGCGCTTCATCGCAGCGCGTGACTTCCTGCAGTCGCATCGCACCGACTATGACACTGCGGTGCGCAAGTTCCGGTGGCCCCAACTGGATGAGTTCAACTGGGCGCTGGATTACTTCGATGAGATAGCACGCGGCAACGACAGTCCTGCGCTGTGGATCGTCGGTGAAAGCGGCGCCGAGGAGAAATGGTCCTACGCCCAGTTGTCCGAACGTTCCTCGCGCGTGGCCAACTGGCTGGTCAGCCTGGGCGTATGCCGCGGCGATCGCATCTTGCTCATGCTGGGCAATGAGCGCCCGTTGTGGGAGGCGATGCTTGCCGCCATGAAACTCGGCGCGGTGGTGATCCCGGCCTCCACGCTGCTGTCGCATGAGGACTTGATCGATCGCTTCAAGCGAGGCAACGTGCGCCATGTCATCGCTGGTGCCGATCACCTGGCCAAGTTCGCGAACTTGCCGGGCGACTACACCCGCATCGCGGTCGGCGCGCGCCCGGATGGCTGGCATGCCTTCGACGGCGCGTATGAGGCGTCTGCGCATTTCGAACCCTTGGGCAAGACGCTCGCGAGCGACCCGCTACTTCTGTATTTCACATCGGGTACCACGTCCAAGCCCAAGCTGGTGTTGCACAGCCACCAGAGCTATCCGGTCGGCCATCTGTCCACCATGTACTGGCTGGGTCTGCGCAAGGACGACGTGCACCTGAACATTTCGTCGCCCGGCTGGGCCAAGCATGCATGGAGCTGCTTCTTCGCGCCGTGGAATGCAGGTTGCTGCATCTTCATCTACAACAGCGCGCGCTTTTCTGCTAAAGCCCTGCTCGATGTCCTGCAGGACCGGGGTGTCACCACGCTGTGCGCGCCACCCACGGTCTACCGCATGCTGATGCAGGAGGACCTCAAGCAATGGAAGGTAAGCCTGCGCGAACTCATCGGTGCCGGCGAACCGCTCAATCCCGAAGTCATCGCCCGCTTCCAGGGGGCCTGGGGGTTGACGCTGCGCGACGGCTTCGGCCAGAGCGAGACCACCTGCCAGATCGGCAACTCGCCGGGCCAGATTGTCAAACCCGGCAGCATGGGACGCCCCTTGCCGGGCTACCGCATCGCGCTCGTCGACTCCGACGAAGAGCCGGCGGAAGAAGGCGAGATCTGCCTCGAACTCGGCGCCGGGCCGGATGCGCCGCTCGGCCTGATGCTCGGCTATTCGGATGACGCGGCCAAGACGGCGGAGGTCATGCGCAAGGGCCGCTACCACACCGGTGACGTCGCCAAGCGCGATCCCGAAGGCTATATCACTTATGTGGGCCGGGCGGACGATGTATTCAAGGCGTCGGACTACCGCATCAGTCCGTTCGAGCTCGAGTCTGTGCTGATCGAGCATGACGCCGTCGCGGAGGCGGCAGTGATCCCCAGTCCCGATCCACTGCGCCTCTCGGTGCCGAAGGCCATCGTGACGCTGACCACAGGACAGACGGCCTCCGAGGCGCTCGCGCGCGACATTCTGGCCTTCTGTAGCGACAGACTTGCACCGTACAAGCGCATCCG
>CAIQMJ010000692.1 GCA_903872875.1 uncultured Variovorax sp. | reverse complement strand
GCGCGGCCCATGGTGCCCGATTCCAGCAGCACGTCGCATTCGACGGTGGGGTTGCCGCGGCTGTCCAGGACTTCACGGCCGACGATGTCTACGATTGCACTCATGTTGTCTTCTTTCAATACAAAACAAAAACGGTCTGCAGTCAGGGGGCTCAGACCCCTTCAACCACGATCATGCGCATGATGGCCGCGCCCTCGCGGGCCGCACGGGCCTTCCCATATTCGGGCGAATCATAAAAGCCCCGGGCAGCAGCCACATTGGCGAACTTCAGGATGACCAGGCGCTCAGGCGCCCAGTCACCTTCCAACACCTCGACCTGGCCACCGCGCACGCACACCTCGGCCTGGTGGGCCTGCATGGCGGCGGTGGACCATTGGCGGTACTCGTCGTACTGCGCGGCGTTGGTGACCGTGACGTTCGCAATGATGTACGCACTCATGTGAAATCGGTCTCCAGGAAGGGCGTCTTTTTGGTGACCAAATCCAACGCGAGCAAGGTCTCGAGCAAGGCCTTCATGCGCTTGAGCGGCACGGCGTTGGGGCCGTCGCTCAATGCCTTGGCGGGATCGGGATGCGTGTCCATGAAGAGGCCTGCCACCCCGACTGCGACCGCCGCGCGCGACAGCACCGGCACCATCTCGCGCTGGCCGCCCGAGCTCGTGCCCTGGCCGCCCGGCAATTGCACCGAATGCGTCGCATCGAACACGACCGGCGCCTTCGTCTCGCGCATGATCGCGAGCGAGCGCATGTCCGAGACCAGGTTGTTGTAGCCGAAGCTCGCGCCGCGCTCGCACGCCATGAAGCTGTCTTCGGGCAGCCCGGCTTCGCGGGCCGCCGCACGCGCCTTGTCGATCACGTTCTTCATGTCGTGCGGCGCAAGGAACTGGCCCTTCTTGATGTTCACCGGCTTGCCCGACTGCGCCACCGCGCGGATGAAGTCGGTCTGGCGGCACAGGAAGGCGGGCGTCTGCAGCACGTCGACCACCTTCGCGGCCTCGGTGATGTCGTCTTCGGTGTGCACGTCGGTCAGCACCGGCAAGCCGAGTTCGCGCTTGACCTTGGCGAGGATCTCCAGCCCCTTCTCGCGGCCCGGGCCGCGGTAGGTCGTGCCCGACGAGCGATTCGCCTTGTCGAAGCTGCTCTTGAAGATGAACGGGATGCCCAGCGCCGAAGTGATTTCCTTCAGCGTGCCGGCGGTGTCCATCTGCAGCTGCTCGGACTCGATCACGCAGGGGCCGGCGATCAGGAAAAAGGGCTTGTCGAGCCCGACGTCGAATCCGCAGAGTTTCATGGTGTCTCCTTGTGAGCTGCTGCCGGTGCCGTGCGCATCAAGCGACGACCTTCAGCGCCTTCTTGTCCGTGCCTTGATGGTCCAGCGCGGCCTTGATGAAGGCGTTGAACAGCGGATGGCCGCTCCAGGGCGTCGACTTGAATTCCGGGTGGAACTGCACGCCGATGAACCACGGGTGCACGTCCTGCGGCAGTTCGACGATCTCGGTGAGGTGCTCGCGCTGCGTGAGCGCCGAGATCACCAGGCCGGCATTGCGCAGCTCGTCCAGGTAATTGACGTTGGCTTCGTAGCGATGGCGGTGGCGCTCGGTCACCACGTCGCCGTAGATGGTCTGCGCCAGCGTGCCCGGCGCCACGTCGGAGCTCTGCGCGCCCAGTCGCATCGTGCCGCCCAGGTCGGACTTCGCGTCGCGCGTCTTGACCGTGCCGTCGTTGTCCTTCCATTCCGTGATCAGCGCGATCACGGGGTAGGGTGTCTCGGCATCGAACTCGGTGCTGTTGGCGTTCTTGAGGCCGGCGACGTTGCGCGCGTACTCGATGGTCGCGACCTGCATGCCCAGGCAGATGCCCAGATACGGCACCTTGGTCTCGCGGGCGAACTTGGCAGCGGTGATCTTGCCCTCGACGCCGCGCGCGCCGAAGCCGCCGGGTACCAGCACCGCGTCGTACTTGGCGAGCCGCGACACGTCCTGCGGCGTGATGGTTTCCGAGTCGATGTAATCGATCTTCACGCGCGCATGGTTTTTCATGCCGGCATGGCGCAGGGCTTCGTTCAGCGACTTGTAGCTGTCCGACAGGTCGACGTACTTGCCGACCATCGCGATCGCGACTTCGCGCTGCGGATGCTCGACCTCGTAGACCAGGTCGTCCCAGCGCTTGAGCTTGGCCGGCGGCGTGTTGATGCGCAGCTTGTCGCAGATCAGGCCGTCCAGGCCCTGCTCGTGCAGCATGCGCGGCACCTTGTAGATGGTGTCGACGTCCCACATCGAGATCACGCCCCATTCGGGCACGTTCGAGAACAGCGAGATCTTGGCGCGCTCGTCATCCGGGATCGGGCGGTCGGCCCGGCACAGCAGCACGTCGGCCTGGATGCCGATCGCACGCAATTCCTTGGCGGTGTGCTGGGTCGGCTTGGTCT
>CAIQMJ010000691.1 GCA_903872875.1 uncultured Variovorax sp. | reverse complement strand
GATCGTCGCAGCAGGTGTCGCCATGGCCATGCCTCGGAGCTCGGGGCAGCCGACTTTGCGACATTTGAACTTTGCTGGATTGCGACATTACAACTTTGCTCCCACATTTAGAATTTATGCAATGTATATTATGTTAAATAATATCGGCCGATTCTAGCCATCTGGCGTCATGCGCAGTCCGACGGCACAGGACTGCGCATCGAACTGAGTGTGTCAGAAGGCGCTCTTGACAACGCCACCGTCGACTCGAAGGGCCGCGCCCGTGGTCGCCGATGCGAGCGGACTCGCCACGTAGGCCACGAGCGACGCAACCTCCTGCGGCGAGGCGAAGCGCTTGATCAGCGACGTCGGGCGAACGTGGTCGAAGAACTCGGTCTCGACTTGCTCAAAGCTCCTGTCGCTCGATCGCGCCATGCCTTCCACGAAGTCGCCGACGCCACGTGATTTCGTCGGGCCCGGAAGTACGCTGTTGACCGTGATGTTCGTCCCCGCAACCGATTCTGCAAGCCCGCGCGACACCGCGAGTTGGGCGGTCTTGGTCATGCCGTAGTGGATCATCTCGGTCGGGATCTGCACCGCGCTTTCACTCGAAATGAAGATGATCCTGCCCCAGTTCGCTCTCCTCATCTCCGGCAATACCAGGCGTGCAAGGCGGACGCCGCTCAGGACGTTGACATTGAAGAACCGCTGCCAATCCTCGTCCGGAATATCTTCGAAAGCCTTGGCCTCGAAGATGCCCAGGTTGTTGACGAGGATGCCGATTCCGGCGTGACGACGCACGACCTCCTCCGCAGCGTCGGCCCGACTGAGGTCTCCGGCATAGCCGAGCACCGTGCCATGCGTTTCCGAGCGGATGCGATCCACTGCCTCGTCGACCGCCGGCTGCGACCTGCCGTTGACGATGACGCTTGCGCCCTCCGATGCCAGCGTGCGCGCGATTGCGTAGCCAATTCCGGCCGTGCTGCCACTTACCAGGGCCAGCTTGCCATCGAGTTGCAGATCCATATGAGTACTCCTTGGTTGGTCTGAAGATTGTGTCGGCGAGTCCGATTTCCACTAGCCCAGGAAGTTGAGCAATGCCGGGATGACCTGCTCGGGCGCCTCTTCCATCAGCCAGTGGCCGGAGCCTTTCACGATCACGCCCTTCACGTCGGTCGCAACCATCTTCCCCTGCTCTATCAGGAAGGTTCCGCCGGCCTTTTCACCGGAGAGCACCAGCATCGGCATGGGCAGCGGCGTCTTGCCCAGTTCCGCAAACTCCGCCGCGTCCTGCTCGAAGGCCTTGAAGTACTCGAATCCGGCGCGCATGCCGCCGGGCTGTGCGTAGGCCCTGGCGTAGAACCGACGATCGGCCTCAGGCACCGAGTGCCTGGGGTCGGCCGCAAAGTCGTTCCAGAAATGCTCGAAATAGATGCGCTCGCGTCCCTTGACGAGTGCCAGTGGCGTCGGGCCATGGAAACGGAAATGCCACAGGTCGCGCAGCAGCCAGACGTTCTGCCAGGGACCGATGCCGGGCAGAAAGGCGTCCATGAGCACCACCTTGTCGGTCTCCGAAGGGAATTGCGCGGCATACGCGTAGGCCACCATCAAGCCGATGTCGTGGCCGACGATGCTGACGCTGCGGATGCCAAGCGAGCGGACAAGCTCGTGGATGTCGACGGCCATGTTCTTCTTCCCATACCCTGTCTCGGGCTTCGACGAATCGCCGGCCCCCCTGAGATCGGGCACGACCACGGTGTGCATTTTCGCCAGCAGCGGCATCAACGGATTCCACATGTGCCCGGTCTCGGCGTAGCCATGCAGCAGCACGACCGCCGGGCCGCTGCCGCCGATGCGGTAGTGGATGCGCGTGCCGTTCACCTCTGCGTTGCCTGCACGGAAGCCTGGCACAGCGTCGGCAGCAGAAGCGGCGTGCGCTGCGTTGCCGATGGTCAGAGCGGCACCGGCGGCGACTGCGCCGGCGATCAGCGCGCGGCGGGTGGGAGTGGGATGGGCATCGGTCATGCTGAACGTCCTTTCTGTCGGTTGCTGGGGTGACGTGAATTTATGGTTCAGCTTCGCTTCCAGAAAG
>CAIQMJ010000690.1 GCA_903872875.1 uncultured Variovorax sp. | reverse complement strand
TCCTGCACGAGCACCGCATCGAGAAGCTCCTGGTCGTCGACAGCGATTACCGCTGCGTCGGCCTGGTGACCGTCAAGGACATCGAAAAGGCGGTGGCGTACCCCAACGCCTGCAAGGACGAGCAGGGCCGGCTGCGGGTCGCTGCCTGAGATGCGGCGGGCTTGCCGCCGGTTTCCTTGGTCTGCACGCCGACCAGCGGGCCGAGGTCGGCAATGTCCAGCCGCTTGCTGTGCAGGTCGGCCGTCAGCAGCGGGCGCGGTTTGCCTTCGACATAGGCGCCACGACCACTCACGTCGGTCGAACCGATCCGTCCGACCAGGTCGTCCATCGTGTAGCGGTTGCCCTTGAGGATCAGGTGGCCCTGCAGCTGATAGGGCGGCGAAGCGGGCAGCGGCAGCAGCAGGAAGGGGTACAGGTTGGCAAGCGTCTGCCCTTCGATGCGCAGCCGCGTGTCGATGGCGCTGATGTTCGCCGCGTCGGCGATCGTGCCTTCCACTTCCACCCGTGTGGTGCCGGCCACCAGCTTTCCCTTGATCGGGAAGGGCACGTTCGACTCCTGGAAGCTCAGCACTTCGCCGGTGAACGCGCTGCCCGAAAAACTCGCGTCGTGGTATTTGCCCTTGAATTCGAACTGCGCCGAATAGCGGTCGTTCTGCGGCTTGGCGTCGGCGTCTTTCGCGGCTTCCTGCTTAGCGGGATCGAAGGTGCTGGCCTGTACATCGATCTCGAAGGGAACGCCGTGGTCGACGTAGCGCAGCTTGCCGTGGTCGACCGACAGCGTGCTGATCCGCAGCTTGCTCGGCGACTTGTCGTTCGGGTCCGAAAGGATCCAGTTCTTGCGGTCGTCGGCGAGCCGTTCGAAGTTGAGTTCGGGTTGGGTCAGTGCGACGCGCGGCACCAGGATCTTCTCCGGCAGGTCCCGCAGCGAGATGGAGAACTCCAGGTTCGGGATCTTGGCCATCGCCTCGTCGTGCGCCCAGTCCGCGTTGCCGAAGTAGACGTCGCGCATGCGGATGGTCGGCGTCAGCCCGAGCTTCACGTGGAGATCTGAAATCCGGAAGGTCCGATGCGTCTGCTGCGAGATGTAGCGCTCGAGCGGCGGCCGAAACCAGTTCCAGTCGAACAGTGCGACCAGCAGCACCAGCGCGACGGCCAGCCCGACCCACACCGGATGGCGCCGGATGAAGTGCAGGGGGCGGGCGGCGGCGTTCATGGCAGCGCGGCAAGCGGCGGTTGAACGCGTCGCGGAGGCGGCGCATGAAGGGCTTCGTCCGCGTCGGCGAGGTCGGCCTGGACGGCAACGCTTGCATCCGTGTCGCCGTCGGCGTCGCCACCGAACGGCAGCACGATCGGCTGCCGATCCACAGGCTCCGCGGCCTGCATCGCAGCCTCGTGGCGCGCGATCCGCAGGCAGCTGTCGCAATGGCCGCAGCGCGGCGCAGCGTCATCGTCTTCCAGGTCGGCAAGCAAGCGCTGCCAGCGGCATTGGCCGCCCTGCGCATAGGCGGCCATCCGGTCGAGGGCCGCGAGATCCTGCGCATGGCGGTCGCGGTAGGTGCGTGCAAGACCTTCGAGCGCCGGCAGGTCCAGGTCG
>CAIQMJ010000689.1 GCA_903872875.1 uncultured Variovorax sp. | reverse complement strand
CGACGCCCGCATCGCGCGGGAGCGCGCCGAGCGCCGGGCGCGCGACGCGGACACGCGCTACGGGCGCGTCGAGTCGCGCCGCGTCGCACTCGTCGAGCTGGGCGATCGCATCCGCGATCTGGATGAGCCCGCCGACCTGGCCTACGCGGCGGCCGAGATCCTCGGGCGCGAGCTGAACGTCGACCGCGCTGGCTACGGCATGGTCGACAAGGTGGCCGAGACCATCACCATCGAACGCGACTGGACCGCGTCGGGCGTGGCCAGCCTGGCCGGCATGCTTCGCTTCCGCGACTACGGCTCCTACATCGAGGAACTGCAGCGCGGCATCACGGTGAGTTTCGCCGATGCACGCACGGACCCGCGCACCCGCGAAGACGCGGAAGCGCTGATCGCCATTACCGCGCGAGCCGTCGTCAACATGCCGCTCGCCGAGAAGGGTGGCCTGGTCGGCCTGCTGTACCTGAACCATGGCAGCGTGCGCGAATGGTCGGCAGACGAACTCGCGTTCGTGCGTGATGTCGGCGATCGCATCCGCGCGGCCATCGCGCGGCGCGAGGCGCAGATCGAACTGCAGGCGCTCGCCGCCTCGCTGGAGCGCCAGGTCGAGGAGCGCACGTACGAACGCGACCGAACCTGGACGCTGAGCCAGGACCTGCTGGGCGTCGCGAACGACCGTGGTTACTTCGAGAGCCTGAATCCCGCGTGGGAAAGCGTGCTCGGCTGGAGCCGCGAAGAGATCCGCGCCACGCCTTTTCGCAACCTCGTGCACCCGGCCGATCTGGCCGTCACCGATGCCGAGTTGCTTCGGCTGGTGAAGGGCGAGCGGACCAATGGCTTCGAAAACCGCTTCCGCACCAAGTCCGGCACCTATCGCTGGTTGTCCTGGACCGCGGTGCCCGACCGCGGGCTGCTCTATGCGGCCGCGCGCGACATCACCGAGCAGAAGGAGCGCGCCGCCGAACTCGAAGCGGCCCGCGAGCAACTGCGCCAGAGCCAGAAGCTCGAAGCCGTCGGCCAGCTCACCGGTGGCGTGGCGCACGACTTCAACAACCTGCTGCAGGTGATCTCGGGCAACCTGCATCTGCTGGCGCGCAGCTGCGGCGACGATCCGCGCCAGCAGAAGCGGGTGGCCGCGGCACTGGCCGCGGTGCAGAAGGGCGCGCAGCTGTCGAGCCAACTGCTCGCCTTCAGCCGGCGCCAGGCCCTCGCGCCCAAGCCGATCGACGTCGGCGAGCTGTGCCAGGGTATGGAAGAACTGCTGCGGCGCACGATCGGGGAACAGATCGAGGTGCGCATCGCGCGACCCGGCGAACTCTGGACGGCGTATGTCGATCCGGCGCAGTTCGAGAACGCGATCCTCAACCTCGCCATCAACTCGCGCGATGCGATGCAGGGCGGCGGGCGCCTGGTGATCGATGTCGAGAACCGCACGCTGGACCGCGCCGACGCCGTCCTCGGCCGCGGCAAGGCCGACAGCCAGTACGTGATGATCGCCGTCAGCGACACCGGCAGCGGCATGCCGCCCGAGGTGCTGAAGCAGGTGTTCGAGCCCTTCTTCACGACCAAGCCGGTGGGCAGCGGCACCGGGCTGGGGCTGTCGATGGTCTACGGCTTCGTCAAGCAGTCGGGCGGCCATATCGACATCGACAGCGAGGTCGACCGCGGCACTACCGTGAAGATCTTCCTGCCGCGCAGCGCGCGCGAAGCAGAGCCGGTGGCCGAGGCGCTGCCGGAGGTCGTGCAGGGCGGCACCGAGACCGTGCTCGTGGTGGAGGACAACGCCGCCGTGCGGATCACCGTGGTCGAGATGCTCGCCGAACTCGGCTACCGAACGCTCGAAGCCGAGGACGCCGCCGCGGCGCTGTCCATCCTGCAGCGCGGTGCGGCCGTCGATCTGCTCTTCACCGACGTCGTGATGCCCGGCAAGCTCAAGAGCGTCGAACTTGCCGAACTGGCGCGGCATACGCATCCACGGATCGGCATCCTGTTCACCTCGGGCTATACACGCGATCTGGTGGTACAGGGCGCACTGCTGGAGGCGCGCGCCGAACTGCTGACCAAGCCCTATGCGCGCGATACGCTGGCGCGCAAGATCCGATCCGCGCTGGGCCCGCAAGAGCGCGGCTGATGCCGCGCGCCACTGCGGCGTCGGTCGTCAGATGAACAGCTGGATCATGGGCAGCGCCCGGCCCGGGTCGAGCAGATCGATGCGCTTCTGCCGGATCGCGAAGCCCGTGGACGTGCGCAGCAGGCGGTGGCCGCAGCTGCCGGCCAGCATCACCTGCTGGCCACCGCGCGCCTCGATGTAGAGAAAGGGCGTGCGCAGCACGATCTCGCCGGCCGCCGTGTCCTCGTGCGTCACGCGCGGCGCCTGCAGCACGTGCTGGCAGCTGCTGCCTGGATGCTGCGAATGCGCGCGTGGGTTCTTGAGGCGGTCGACGCGCAACTGCAGCAGCAGCCGGTCCTCGCAGGCGATCGAGTTGTGCGACCACGGGTCGGCCTGCGCGGCGCCCAGCAGCGGCACCCAGTAGAGGCCGTCTTCCGCGAACAGTGCCAGCCAATCGTCGAAGCGGCCGGCGTCGAGCAGCGCCGCTTCCTGGATGACGAAATCGCGCGGGTCGGCGGTCATCGGGGCGCCTCCGCGGCCGGTGCCATGTGCTTCGCCCAGGCGCGGAACTGGTTGCGCATCAGCAGCTCGTTGGTGCCGTTGGTGGTCTGCGTGGTCGGTGCGTCTGGCGCCTGCTCGCCGGCGACGTGGCCTCGGTGCAGGCTGACCCAGTCGTTGCCTTCGGCTCGCAGGCCGCGCTGCATGCTCTCGAACAGGTGCACGTCGTCGTGCGCCACCACCGACATCGGCGAGAACACCAGCCGGTTGTAGTTCATCGAACGCTGCAGCAGCAGGTCGGGCGCGCCGGCCGCGCGGAAGCTCCAGGCCTCGATCAGCGTGCGGTCGGCCGCCAGCGGGCGGATCACGCGAATGGCCTGCGGCGAGCCCTTGACCGACAGGCTCGGGAAGAACACCGAGTTCTGCGGCGAGCGCTGCAGGATCTCGGTGGCGCGCGCTTCGCCGTGCGCGCTGCGCATCGCGGCTTCGTAGTCGGCCAGCTGGGCGTAGTTCGAGTGGATGCTGAAGTGGATGCCCAGCACGCTATGCCCGTTGGCGAACACGCGTCCGCCCATCCGGTCGAAGAAGTCGTAGCCGGCGCCGAACGGCAGGATCTGTTCCATCGCCATGGGCTTGGGTTCGTCCGGCGCATGGCCTTCCCACAGCGCCTTGGCCGCTTGCGTGGCCGACTCGTGCGCCGACATCGGGTGCACCGTGTCGTTGATGTTCTCCAGGTACATCTTCCAGTTGCAGTGGATGACGTTGCGGATCACGCCGCCGGCCACGCTCAGCCGGCCTTCGGGCGAGCGGTCGACCATGTTGTCGAGCGCGCCGAGCACCTCGCCGAAGTAGTCCTCGAAACCCTTGCCGCGCGGCGCGATCCGGGCGAACACGAAGTCGCGGTAGACCCTGACCGCGGCCAGCGCCACCAGCCCCCGGCCGGACTCGCATTCGGCCAGCCGCGTGCCTTCGTAGCCTTCGCGCAGCGGCATGCCGAGCGGCGCCCCATCGAGCTTGTAGGTCCAGGCGTGGTACGGGCAGCGGAAGAAGCGGCCGGCGTTGCCGTACTCGTCGCTGACCAGCTGGCTGCCCTTGTGGGCGCAGCGGTTGTAGAACACGCCGATGCCGCCATCGGCCTGCCGCACCATCATCACCGGCCGGCCGGCGAGCTCCAGCGTGCGGTAGTCGCCGGCGGCGGGCACCTCGCTCGCGTGGCCGACGTAGAGCCAGGCGTTGGCGAAGAAGCGCTCCTGTTCCAGCGAGAAGAGTTCGTCGCTGAGGTAGACGTCGCGGTGCACGCGATCGTCCTGCACAAGGGCCTGGATGGCGTCGGGCCGGTCGCGGTAGGAGGTCATGCGCGGGCTGCAATGGCGTCGGCCCGCCCGTGGGCGGCGGTCCGCGCCTCGCATGAAGATTGAATTGTTTAGATGTCAATCATCGTAGCGTCGCGTCGCTGCGGTGGCAACCGCGCAAGCGGCCGCATCGCCCGGTCGCCGTGCGGCCGGCTCAGACGGCGCCGCCCATCGCCTTGTAGAGCGTCGCCTGGTTGGTGAGCTGCGACAGCCGGTTCTCCGCCCATGCGACTTCGGCGCTGCGCCGGCTTTCCTGCGCATCGAGCCACACGCTGAGCGCGACCGCGCCGTTGCGGTAGCGCACTTCGTAGAGCTGCTCGATCCGGCGCGAGGCGGTGAGCGCCTCGGCGAGCAGCGCACCCTGGCGCGCGAGCTCGGTGCGTGCGG
>CAIQMJ010000688.1 GCA_903872875.1 uncultured Variovorax sp. | reverse complement strand
GGTTCGCTGGGCGCGCGATGCCGCGATGCGCGCGCTCGGCCCGCGGCTGCTCGATGTGCCATGGCTCTACGCGGGTTGAATCCCCGTTGCCCGGCGTGACAAATCTTTTCGCTGCGTGCCTTTCGCCGTGGTGCGTGCATGCTAGGCTGATTGCTACTGCAGTCGCTCTCGACATCCGTCGAATTCTCCGATGCTTGCTCCAGCCCTACCGCCCGACGAGGCCACGCGTGTCTCCACGCTTCGGTCCCTCAATATCCTCGACACGTCCGCAGAAGAACGCTTCGACCGGCTCACCCGGTTGGCCAAGCGTTTGTTCGGCGTGCCGATCGCCCTGGTCAGCCTCGTCGATGCGGACCGCCAGTGGTTCAAGTCCTGCTTCGGACTCGGCGCCACCGAGACCTCGCGTGACATCTCGTTCTGTGGTCACGCGATCCTGGACGACGACATCCTCATGATCCCCGACGCGCTGCTCGATGAGCGCTTCTTCGACAACCCGCTGGTCACCGGCGATCCGCGCATCCGCTTCTACGCGGGCTATCCGCTGCGCGTGCCGAACGGCAGCAAGCTCGGCACGCTGTGCCTGATCGACGTCAAGGCGCGCGAACTCGACGACGAGGAGCGCGACCTGCTGCGCGACCTCGCACGCATGGCCGAGCAGGAACTGGCCGCGGTGCAGATGGCGACGCTCGACGACCTCACGCTGCTGTCGAACCGCCGCGGCTTCGAGTCGCTGGCGCAGCACGCGATCAATCTCTGCCGCCGGCTCGAAAAGCCCGCGTCCCTGCTGTTCTTCGACCTGAACCGTTTCAAGCAGATCAACGACACGTTCGGGCATGCCGAGGGCGACCGGGCGCTGGCGGCCTTTGCCGAAGTGATGCGCGGGGTGATGCGCGACAGCGACGTGATCGGCCGGCTGGGCGGTGACGAATTCGTTGCATTGCTCACGCAGGCGGACGGGGTCGAGACCGCCAACGTGCTGCACCGGCTCGAGAGCGCGCTGAGAACGCGCAACGCGTCGCAGCAACGCGGCTATGACATCGAGTACAGCGTCGGCCAGATCCAGTTCGATCCGGCGCGCCATGGCAGCGTGGCCGAGTTGCTGGCCGAGGCGGACATTGCGATGTACGCCCACAAGGAGGCCAACAAGGCGGCTCGCTGATCCGCAAGCCAGCCAGCTTGCTGCGGGGCTCAGAGGTTGGTGCGCAGCGTCCAGATTTCAGGGAACAGCACCACGTCGAGCATCTTGCGCAGATAGCTCACCCCGCCGGTACCGCCGGTGCCGCGCTTGAAGCCGATCACGCGTTCCACCGTGGTCACGTGGCGGAAGCGCCAGAGCCGGAATGCATCTTCCAGGTCGGTAAGCTCTTCGCCGAGCTGGTACAGGTCCCAGTGTTCCTTGGGGTTGCGATAGACCGCGAGCCAGGCCTGCTCGACTTCTGCGCTCTCGATATACGGTTGGGTCCAGTCGCGTTCGAGATGGTCCGCCGGGATCGCGAATCCGCGGCGCGCCAGCAGGCGCAGCGATTCGTCATAGAGCGATGGCGCGGCATGCGCCGCTGCGACCATCGCCAGCAGGTCATCGCGGTGCGCGTGCGGCTTGAGCATGGCTGCGTTCTTGTTGCCGAGCGCGAACTCGATGCAGCGGTACTGGTAGCTCTGGAAGCCGCTGGAACTGCCCAGGTACGGGCGCATCGCGCTGTATTCCGGCGGCGTCATGGTCGCGAGCACGTCCCAGGCGTGGACCAGCTGTTCCATGATCTTGCTCACGCGGGCGAGCATCTTGAACGCGCTACCGAGTTCGTCCGCAGCCACGCAGCGGATCGCACCGCGCAGCTCGTGCAGCATCAGCTTCATCCAGAGCTCGCTGGTCTGGTGCTGGACGATGAACAGCAGTTCGTCGTGCGCGGGCGAGCGGGGCTTCTGCGCGGTCAGGATCGCGTCGAGCTGCAGGTAGTCGCCATAGCTCATCGAGGCGCTGAAGTCGAGCTGGGCCTTCTCGTCCTGCACGATCTTCTCGCCCGGTGCCACGGGCGCTGCGCTGGCCGAATGCCCCATCGGGCAGCCGCCGCCGGATTCGGCTGGGGTGTCGGATGCGTTGCTCATCACGTCACCGCGTGCTTGCGATTGAACTCGGGACGCTTCCATTCGCCGGACTCGAGCACCTGCACGATCTGCTCGACGGCGTTCCAGACGTCCTCATAGCTCAGGTACAGCGGCGTGAAGCCGAAGCGCAGGATGTCGGGCATCTGGGCGTCGCCGGCGCGGTAGTCGCCGATCACGCCGCGCGCGATCAGCGCCTGCACGATCGCGTAGGCGCCGTCCCCTTCGCGCATGGTCAGGCTCACCTGCGAGCCCCGCCGCGAATGCTCGCGCGGCGTGACCAGCGTGAAGGCGGCGGGGCAACGCGATTCGATCAGCGCGATGAAGGCATCGGTGAGGCCGAGCGACTTGGCGCGGATCGCCGCCATGCCGCGCTCGCTGCCTTCTATCGCTTCAGCGGCCAGCAGCGTGTCGAGCCCGCATTCGAGCGCCGACAGGCTGATGATCGGCTGCGTGCCGCAGAGGTAGCGCGCGATGCCGGGCGCCGGCCGGTAGTGCGGTGTGAATTCGAACGGCGCCGCGTGGCCGAACCAGCCGGACAGCGGTTGTTCGAACTGGCTCGCGTGACGCGGATGCACCCATACGAAGGAGGGCGCACCCGGCCCCCCGTTGAAATACTTGTAGCCGCAGCCGATCGCGAAGTCGGCGTTGCTCGCGTTCAGCGTGACCGGCACCGCGCCGGCGCTGTGGGCCAGGTCCCAGACGGTGAGTGCGCCCACCGCATGGGCCGCGGCCGTGACGGCCGTCATGTTGTGCATGGCGCCGGAGCGGTAGTTGACGTGCGTGAGCATCAGCACGGCGACCTCGGACGTCAGCGCCGACGGAAGCTCCTTCTCGTCGATGAGCTTCAGCGTGAAGCCGTGCTCGCGGCACAGCGATTCGGCGATGTAGAGGTCTGTCGGAAAGTTGCTGCGCTCGCTCAGCACGATGTGGCGGCCGCTGCCCTTCATCTGGCTCAGCGCGGCGAACAGCACCTTGTACAGGTTGACGGAGGTGCTGTCGGTGCAGACCACCTCGCCCGGCGCGGCGCCGATCAGGCGCGCGACCTTGTCGCCCAGCCGCTTCGGCAGGTCGATCCAGCTGGCGGTGTTCCAGGAGCGGATCAGGCCGTCGCCCCATTCCTGCGCGACCACTTCGGCAACGCGCGCGGGGGCTGCCTTCGGCAGCGCACCGAGCGAGTTGCCGTCGAGATAGATCACGCCGTCGGGCAGCGTGAACAGGTCGCGCAGGCTGCGCAGCGGGTCTTGCGCGTCCAGTGCGCGCCAGTCGTCCAGGGTGATGGATGTGGTCATGGGGTCAGCTTCTGTGGGAATGGGGTGGCCGTCGGCGGCACAGGGAGTTCGCGCAGCACGGCGCGGACCGGGGAGGCATCGGCGCTGACCAGCTTGAGCGGCAGCGCGATGAGTTCGTAGTCGCCCTCGGGCACGTCGTCGAGCACGAGGTTCTCGAGCACGCGCAGGCCGAAGCGGCGGATGGTCTGGTGGCTGTCCAGTGTCTTGCTGTCGGCGGGGTCGATGCTGGCGGTGTCGATGCCGATCAGCGTCACGCCGCGTTCGGCCAGCCGGGCGACGGTGTCGGGCGCATAGGCCGGCAGCGCCGGGTCCCAGCGGTCGACCGGCATCGTGTCGTAGGTGCGCACCAGCACGCGCGGTGGCAGTCCGTCAAGGGCGTGCGACAGGTGCTTCCACTCGATCAGCGGGCCACAACCGATTGCATGGATCACGCGGCAGGGGCCGAGGAAGGGCGTCAGATCGACGTCGCCGATGCTGGCACCGTCCGGGTCGTAGTGCAGCGGTGCGTCGGCATGTGCGCCGACGTGCGGCGAAAGCCGGATTTCGCTGACGTTGACCGGGCAGCCCGGGCCGATGGTCGCGGCCCAGCGCTGCTGGTAGGGCGTGTCGCCGGGAAAAACCGGCGCACCCTCGTGCACGGGTGGAGAGATGTCCCAGATTCGTTGGCTCATGGCGCAAAGTTAGCGCCGCCAGAAGGGTCGTGGTGTCGCTTATTTCCAACGAATCCGAGAAAACCCGGCTAGACCTTGCCGATCAGCAAGTACTCCATCAGCGCTTTCTGCGCATGCAGGCGGTTCTCGGCTTCGTCCCAGACCACCGATTGCGGTCCGTCGATGACCTCGGCCTGCACTTCCTCGCCGCGGTGCGCGGGCAGGCAGTGCATGAACAGGGCATCGGGTTTGGC
>CAIQMJ010000687.1 GCA_903872875.1 uncultured Variovorax sp. | reverse complement strand
GTGGTCTTGCGGCTGCCGAACTCGTCGAGCGCTGCGCGGGCGATGCCGCGGAAGCCATCGACGTCGATGTCGTCGAGCGACACCCCGATGATCCGGCAGCCTGGAATGAAGCCCGCCGTGCACAGATGGAACAGCCCCGGAAGCAGCTTGCGCCGCGACAGGTCGCCGGTCGCACCGACCAGAACCACCACCTGCGGAAAGCGCGGACCGACGCCGGGAGGAATCTTCGCCATCTGGGGTCTCCTTGGAGTTGTGGAGATACCCAAGCGATTTCGATGCCAGCCTGACGTCGGTGCAGGCCGCGGAACTCCATCAGGCGGGCAGATCAGTCTTCGTCGGGCCTGCGTGGCACGTCGCCCATCGCCTCGTCCTCGCGCACCGCGCGGGCCGCCTTCAGCAGCTCGATCGACAGTCCCTTGCCCTGGCCCGCGAAGCCCTTGGCGATGCTTTCGAGCGCGGCCGAGAGACCGGCTTCGCCGTCATCGCGGGCGTCCATGCCGATGTTCAGGACGCGTGCGGCCATCTGCCGGTATGTCACCACGCCCGCACCTTCGAGCACCGCCACCAGGTCAAGGTACAGCGCCAGATGCAGGTCGAGCACCAGCTTTGGGGTGATTTCGAGATCCTTGGCGTTGTCTTCCATATGTGTTTTCACTCCTTTGCCTGGAGTATCGCCCCTGGAAATGACGCGGCCTCGTAGGCCGGCGGCGCAGTTCAGCGGGCGCGCGTACCCATGACCGCCGCCGAGATGATCAGCAGCGCCGCGAGCACGATGCTCCAGCTCATTGGCTGGCCGGTGACGACCAGCAGCAGGGCGGTCGACGCCAGCGGCGTGAGGTAGCTCAGGATGCCGATCTGCTGCGCATCGCCGCGCTTGAGCGCCATGTCCCATGCGAAGAAGGCAGCGCCCAGCGGACCCAGACCGCACAGTGCGATCAGGCATCCGTCTCGTGCCGACAGGGCGATCGAGGGCTCGAACAGCGCGTGGCAAGCCAGCGACAGCACACCCGACACCAGGCCGAACAGCCCGACCGCGGCGGTGCGGAACGGCGGAACGCGCCGTGTCCACAGCGAGTAGCTGGCCCAGATGAAGGCCGAGCCCAGCGCCGGCGCAAAGCCCCACGTGCTGGCAGTCGCCGTGGTCGCGGCGTCGCCGCGCGCGCCGAGGATCGCGATGGCCGCACCCGCAAAACCCAGCAGTGCGGCCAGCACATGCAGCGGCTTCAGCGACACACCCGGCAGCAGCAACGGCGCCAGCACCACGATGAACAGCGGCCACAGGTAGTTGACGAGGTTGGCTTCGACCGCTGGCGCATGGCGCAGCGCGATGAACAACAGGAAGTGGAAGCCGAACAGACCATAGATGCCCAGCGCCAGCGTGCGTGGTGGCACGCGCCAGGCGCTGCGGTCGCGCCAGGCCAGCGGCCAGCTCGGCACGCTGCCGATGATCAGTGCGAGCCCGGTCAGCAGGAAGGGTGGAACGTGCGCCAGGGCGGTGCCGAGCGCGGCGAGGGTCGCCCACAGCGCAATCGCGGCGAGGGCATACAAGGTGGACGACATGTAGCCAGCGTAATCGCGGCGTCCGTCGCGCAACGACGGCGCATCGTCGCGCGATGACGGTCTGCGGCTCAGCGCCGACTGTCGAGCCGTCGCATCGCGGCCGTCAGCGCCGAGGGCGAGCGGTAACCGGTGCGCCGCGCCGTCTCGGCTACCGCCATGCCGCCGTCGCGCAAGGCACGTGCCTGCACCAGGCGCTGCGCGCGCAGCCATTGCATCGGACTCATCTGCTGTTCTTCGCGGCAGCGCTGTGCGAACTGGCTGGGGCTCAGGCAGGCCACGGCCGCGAGGTCGGCGACGCCGATCGGCGCGTGCCAGTGCGCCTCGGCCCAGGCGGCGAGTGCCGGCCAGTCGATGCGGCGGCGTGGGCGCTGGAGCGCGGTCTGGCGCGGCGCCCACGCTTCCAGCAGAAGCTGCGGGCCGTGGTGCAGCGCCAGCGCATGGGCATCGGCCCGCGCCAGGCACTGCGCAAGGTAGTTCGCGAGCATGAGCGCCTGCGGCGCCGCGGGCGCCAGACCTTGGCAGGCGGACCATGCCGCCTGTCGCGTATCGAGCACCAGGCAGCGGCTGCCGCCCGCCGCCTCGAAATCGTGCCGGTCGCCTGGCGCGACCACGCAACCGTCGCCCGGGGCGACGCGCCGACCACGGCCCTCCACCTCGAGCTCCAGAACGCCACCGAGTCCGACCAACACCTGGAAATGATCGTGCGCGTGGCTGCCGCGCGATGCGCCGTAGCTGCGCAGCGACAGGCTGTTGGCCACCGGTGCGTGCATCACAGCCGGAGCAGGCCGGCGCTCAACGCGCAGACGATGAGGAAGGGAATGCTGATGCGATGGAATTCGCGCAGCCCGTTCGGCAGTTGCGCGAGCCGCAGCGCGATCAGGTTGGCGAGCGATCCCAGCACGCAGCCGAAGCCGCCCACGCTCACACCGGCCGCCAGCGCGGGCAGATCGCGCACGTAGGGGTCGAGCAGGATCGCTGCCGGCACGTTGCTGATGAATTGCGAGGTGACGATGGCGGCCAGGTACGCGCGCCAGCCTTCGGCAATGGGCCATTGGTGGAGCAGCGACGCGATGGCAGGCAGCTCGGCCAGCTGGCGCAGGTCGACGAACATCAGCGCGATGATCGCGAGCAGCGCCCAGTCGACGCCGCGCAGCACGCGCGGATACAGCAGTAGAAAGGCCGCGAGCACCACGCCCAGGCCGGCCAACAGCCAGTGGCGGTCGAGCGCCACGACGAAGCCGACGAACAGCACGCCAGACAACGCCAGCAACCGCGGCTGGACTGGCGCTTCCGCATGGCCTTGCCGCAGTTGCAGCGCTTCGCGCGGTACCAAGAGCCAGACGGCCGCGAACAGCCAGCAAAGCATCACGGCCACAGTCGGCGCCATCATCCCCATGAAGCCGGCGAAGCTTTCGCCCGAACGGTGCCAGAGGTAGAGGTTCTGCGGATTGCCGATCGGTGTCAGAGCCGAGCCCGCGTTGACTGCGAGCGCTTCCAGCACGACCAGCCGCGCGAGCGGCAGGTGTGCCTGCGTCGCGAGCACGCGCGTCAGCGGCACCAGCAGGAACAGGCTCACGTCGTTGGTGACCAGTGCCGACAGCAAGGCGGCGCCGGCGGTGAGCAGCAGTGCAAGTTGGCGCGTATCGGTGGTGCGCGCCAGCAAGCGCTGCGCGGTCGCCTGCAGCATGCCGCTGCGCTCGACGCCCTGCGTGATCGCGAGCAGCCCGGCCAGTGCGCCGATGGTCTGCCAGTCGACCAGCTTCAGGTAGTCGGCAGGGGCGCGCGGATGGAAGACGGCAAAGCCGATGGCGACCGCCACCAGCACCCAGAGCAGCCCGTTTCCGCCAGCGGGCTTCACCGCCTCATCGGCGAGAGGTTGGCCCATCGTGTTTTCCGTGCAGCGTGAAGGCTGTGCGGGATGAATGCTTTCGGCTCACACGCCGGCGGCGTGCGCCTGCTGGTCGGCGTGGTAGCTGGAGCGCACCATCGCGCCGACCGCGGCGTGGCTGAATCCCATCTTGTAGGCCTCTTCCTCGAACATCCTGAAGGTGTCCGGATGCACATAGCGGCGCACCGGCAGGTGCGAGCCCGACGGCGACAGGTACTGGCCGATGGTCAGCATGTCGATGTCGTGGGCGCGCATGTCGCGCATCACCTGCAGGATCTCTTCGTCGGTTTCGCCCAGGCCGACCATGATGCCGCTCTTGGTCGGCACGTTCGGGTGCAGCGCCTTGAACTTCTTCAGCAGGTTCAGGCTGAACTGGTAGTCGCTGCCGGGGCGCGCTTCCTTGTAGAGGCGCGGCGCGGTTTCCAGGTTGTGGTTCATCACGTCCGGTGGCGCGGCCTTCAGGATCTCGAGCGCGCGGTCGTCGCGGCCACGGAAGTCGGGCACCAGGATCTCGATCTGCGTTGCTGGCGACAGTTCGCGGATGTTGCGGATGCATTCCACGAAATGGCCGCTGCCGCCGTCGCGCAGATCGTCGCGATCGACGCTGGTGATCACCACGTACTTCAGGCGCAGCTTGGCGATGGTCTTCGCCAGGTTGAGCGGCTCGTCCTTGTCGAGCGGGTCGGGCCGGCCGTGGCCGACGTCGCAGAACGGGCAGCGGCGGGTGCACTTGTCGCCCATGATCATGAAGGTCGCGGTGCCCTTGCCGAAGCATTCGCCGATGTTCGGGCACGAGGCTTCCTCGCACACCGTGTGCAGGTTGTTCTCGCGCAGGATCTGCTTGATCTCGTAGAAGCGCGTGGTCGGCGAACCGGCCTTGACGCGGATCCATTCGGGCTTCTTGAGCACTTCGCCCTGCACCACCTTCACCGGGATGCGCGAGAGCTTCGCGCCCGCCTTCTGCTTGGCCAGCGGGTTGTAGGTTTCTGCGCTTTGGTGGTCGCGGACGACTTCGGTGGTGCTCATACAGGTCACGGCGCAAGGAACGTGGCGAGCTTGCGGCCCAGCACTTGCGCGGCTTCTTCCCAGGTGGTTTGGACGCCGATTGTAGAAAGGTCGACGGTTTGGAGCCCTGCGTAGCCGCAAGGGTTGATGCGCGAGAAGGGTTCCAGGTCCATCGCCACGTTCAGCGACACACCGTGGTAGGTGCAGTGCCGGCTGACCTTGATGCCAAGGGCTGCGATCTTGCCGAGTCCCCGGAACGGGTCGGCCGGATGCACCGGCCCGCTGAGCGCGGCGTGCGAGAACGGGTCGTCCAGCCGTACGTAGATACCCGGCGCGCCCGCCACGCGGTGGCCGGTCACTCCGAAATGCGCGAGCGTCCGAATCGCCGATTCCTCGATGCGGTAGACGTATTCCTTCACGTAGTAGCCGGCACGCTTCAGGTCGATCAGCGGATAGCCGACCACCTGGCCCGGGCCGTGGAAGGTGACCTGACCGCCGCGGTCGGTCTGCACCACCGGGATCCCGGCAGGGTTAAGGATGTGTTCGGCCTTGCCGGAGAGCCCCTGGGTGAACACCGGCGGGTGCTCGCAGAGCCAGAGCCGATCGGGTGTGTCGGGCTGGCGCTGGGCCGTGAACTGCCGCATCGCCTCGTAGCTGGGCAGGTAGTCGACGCGACCGAGCATCTCGGCAGCCATCGGTGCGACCGAAGCGTCGACGAGTGTCAGAGGACCACCTTCACCATCGGGTGCGACGACAGCGCGCGATACAGGTCGTCGAGCTGTTCGCGGCTGGTGGCGGTCACCGTGATCGTCACGCCCAGATAATTGCCGGCCTTGCTGTTGCGCAGTTCGACCGTCGTTGCGTCGAAGGCCGGATCGAATCGTTCGGCGATCTGTGTGACGGCATGCACGAAGCCGTCGGCCTTGGCCCCCATGACCTTGATGGGAAACTGTGAGGGATACTCGATCAGCGACTCCTTGCGGGCGTCGATCGGTTGGGTAGGAGGGGCGGGTGGCGTGATCATCTGGCGGTGATTGTGTCAAACGCGGGAAGTTCCCTTTTGACCTGCTTGGTCATGGCGGAACGCCCATGCTTTCTACCTATAATCAATGGCTTTGTAAAAATCTCGGCAGACGCTCGCTGGCCACTGGTTACAGAATTCCAATGACAACGAACGCCCTCGATTCCGAGATGGATGCAGAAGATTCCGATTTCAAGCCGCTGACCGCCGAACAGGCTCGGCAGCTGCGCGAAGCAAATCCCGAACCGTCGCCCTGGTGGGTGATCGTGGCCCAGGTGGCCGCAGGATTGGTCGCGGCAGGCGCAGCTTGGATGTGGACGGGTCGGGCAAGTGCCGGCATGTCCGCACTGTACGGAGCAATGGCGATAGCGATCCCGGCGGCATTGTTTGTCCGGGGCGCGATGAGGGGCACGCAGGCCGGCAATCAGTCGGCCTCGATGCTGAGGTTTTTTGTCTGGGAACTGATCAAGCTGGCGCTGACCATTGCCTTTCTGGCGGCGGCGCCTTGGGTGGTCGGTGGCCTGAGCTGGCTGGCGTTGCTGGTCGGTGTCGTGGCTGCGCTGAAAATGTACTGGGTGGCACTTCGTGTGCGGCCCAGGTTGTTGAACCGGATTTAGATTTAAGAGACGTTGAAAGATGGCCGCTGAAGGACATGCACCGACCGCGAGTGAATACATCGTTCACCATTTGCAGCACTGGCAGGTGAACTGGGGCTTCGAGCCCGTCACCCAAAAGGCGATCGTTGACTTCAATGTCATCAATCTCGATTCCGTTCTCTATGCGCTGGTGATCGGCGTGATTGGCTGTTTCGTGCTGTGGCTCGGCGCGCGCAAGGCCAGTTCGGGCGTGCCCGGCCGGTTCCAGGCCGCAGTCGAAATCCTGGTCGAGATGGTCGACAAGCAGGCCAAGTCGAACATCCACAGCGCGACCAGCCGCAAGTTCATTGCACCGCTCGCGCTCACCGTGTTCGTCTGGATCTTCCTGCTGAACGCGATGGACATGCTGCCGGTCGATTTGCTGCCGGCGATCTGGACCCAGGTCTACTCCGCTGCCGGCCACGATCCGCACCACGCCTACATGCGCGTGGTGCCGACCGCCGACCTCTCGACCACGCTCGGCCTGTCGACGTCCGTGCTGCTGCTGTGCCTGTTCTACGGCATCAAGGTCAAGGGCCTGGGCGGCTGGGGCCACGAGCTCATCACCGCGCCCTTCGGTGCGCATCCGGTGCTCTGGCCGATCAACCTGTTGATGCAAGTCATCGAGTACGTGGCCAAGACCGTGTCGCATGGCATGCGGCTGTTCGGCAACATGTATGCAGGCGAACTCGTTTTCATGCTGATCGCGCTCATGGGTGGTGCGATGGCTGCTTCGTTCTCGGGGGTGATGTTGCCGATCGGTCACATCATAGCCGGTACGGTCTGGGCGATCTTCCATATCTTGGTGATCACGCTTCAGGCATTCATTTTCATGATGCTGACGCTCATTTATCTGGGCCAGGCGCATGAAGGCCACTAGGCCTGGTTCTCTCAGCTTCCCATTCGTTTTTTCTTTTCGCTTTCAATCTGTAATCTAAGGAGTCATCATGGAAAACATTCTCGGTCTCGTCGCTCTGGCTTGTGGT
>CAIQMJ010000686.1 GCA_903872875.1 uncultured Variovorax sp. | reverse complement strand
GTCGAGCCGGTCGAGCAGTTGTTGTTGACGTTGACGATCGGGATGCCGGTCATGCCCACTTCGTACAGCGCGCGCTGGCCGGCGGTCGAGTCGCCGTACACATAGCCGACGTAGGCCTGCTGCACCTGCGCGTAGCCGATGCCGGCGTCGGCGAGCGCAATGGCCGTCGCCTGCGCCGCCATCTGGTAGTAGGCCGGATGCTTGCCCGGCTTGGCGAAGGGCACCATCCCCACGCCGGTGACATAAACCTGGTTGCTCATGAAGGTTCCTTTCGGGAAATCGTTGTTCGGGTCATCGTTGTTCAGGGAAGTCGTTGTTCGGTGAAGCGGGCCGCGCGCTTCTCGACGAAGGCCGTGACGCCCTCTCGGCCATCGGCGGAAACGGCGCAGCGCAGCAGCGCCTCGCGTTCCAGGCTCAGGTGGGTGCGCAGGTCGTGTTCGAAGGCGCTGTCGCACAGTCGCTTGATGCCGCCGAGGGATGCGGTGGCGCCGTGCGCGAGCCGTGTCGCGAGCGCAAGCGCCGCGGCGGGCAGTGCGTCGGCGCTGTGCAGCTCGTCGACGATGCCCCAGTCCAGGCATTGCTCGGCGGGAATCGCGCGGTTGGTCAGCAGGATGTTCTTGGCGCGCACCGATCCGGCGCGCCGCGCGAGGTAGTACGACGCGCCGAGGTCCGGGCTCAGGCCGATCGCCGAGTACCCGCCGCGCAGCTTCATTGCCGGCGATGCGAGAACGATGTCGGCGCACAGTGCGATCGAGATGCCGGCGCCGCCGAGCGGGCCCTGCACGGCGCTCACCACCGGCACCGACAGCGTGGCGAGCGAATGGATCGCAGGATGCAGGCGGTCCAGCATGGTCTGCACCAGCCGGTCGAGTTCGTCGCGGCGCTCGACGAATTCGTTGATGTCGCCGCCGGCGCAGAACTGGTTGCCGGTCGACGAGATCAGCACGGCGCCGATGTCGGCCCGCGTCGCCTGGTCGATGGCCTCGGCGAGCGCCTCGCCGGCGGCCGAGTCCAGCGCGTTGGCTGCATCGGGCCGGTTGAGGACGATGTGGCCGACGCCGTCCTCGATGCGCCAGATCACCGTCCGCGGCCCGGTGCTGTCGGAGTTCGCCATGTCAGGCCACCTTTCTCTCGCGGCCTTCCCAGAACGGGGCGCGCAGCTGGGTCTTGAGGATCTTGCCGGCGCCCGACAGCGGCATGGCGTCGATGAACGACACCTGGCGCGGGCACTTGTAGCCGGCGATGCGCTTCTTGCAGTGGTCGATGAGCTCCTGCGCGCTCAGGCTCGACCCGGCCTTCTTCACGATGAAGGCATGCACCAGCTCGCCCCACTGCTCGTCGGGCACGCCGATCACCGCGCACGAAGCAACCGCCGGGTGCGTCGCGACGGCGCTCTCCACCTCGACGCTGTAGACGTTCTCGCCGCCGGTCACGATCATGTCCTTGATGCGGTCGACGATGAAGACGTAGCCGTCCTCGTCCATCCGGCCGCCGTCGCCGGTGAACATCCAGCCGTCGCGCAGGGCGGCGGCGGTCTCGGCCGGCTTGTTCCAGTAGCCGAGCATCACGCCGGGGCCGCGCACCGCCACTTCGCCGACCGCGCCGCGCGGCACTTCGTGGCCGAGCGAGTCGACGATGCGCACTTCGCAGCCGATCGCCGCACGGCCGCCCGAACGGTGGCGCCCCTTGGCACGGCCCGCCTCGCGGTGCATCTCCTGCGTCAGCACCGTGGCCATCGGCGACAGCTCGGTCATGCCGTAGAGCTGCGTGAAGCCGGCCGACGGCAGCGCCTTCATCGCCCGGTCGAGCAGCCCCTCGCTGATCGGCGATGCGCCGTAAAGCATGTTCTTGAAATGCTCGAGCCGATAGTGGCCGAGGTCCGGGTGATCGACCAGCATCTGGATCATCGTGGGCACCAGCAGCGCCTCGGTCACCCCATTGTTCTGGATCGCCTCCAGCACGGAGACCGGTTCGAAGCGCGGCACGATCACGTGGCGCCCGCCGCTGGCGAACATCGCGTTCATGAAGCATCCGTCGGCCAGATGGAACATCGGCGCCGCATGCAGCCCGATGCAGCCACGCTGGATCGCGCCTTCGGCGATCACGCCGATCGCATTGCTGTAGAGCCCACGGTGCGGCAGCATCACGCCCTTCGGCGATCCGGTGGTGCCGCCCGTGTAGAAGACGCCCGCCAGGTCTTCTCCGCCGCGCAGCGCATCTTCCACCGGCTCGGCCTGCGCGAGCAGGGCTTCGTAGCCGAGCATGCCCGCGGGCGGCTCGCCGTTGCCCACGTGGATGACGGTGCGCAGCGAGGGGCTGCGCCGCTTCAGGTCGTCGACCATGCCGGCGAAGGCGTCGTCGACGATCAGGATGCCGGTCTGGCAGTCGTCGAGAGAGAACGCGATCTCCGCCGGGCTCCAGCGGGTGTTGATCGGGTTGACCGCACCGCCGGCCCAATAGACGCCCGGGTAGTACTCGAGGTACCAGTCGGAGTTGAGCGCGAGCATGCCGACGCGGTCGCCCGGCTGCAGGCCGAGCGCGCGCAGCATGCCTGCGATGCGCGCGACGCGATCGATGAGCTGGGCGAAGGTGCGCTCGCGTCCCTGGAAGACGGATGCGATGGCGTTCGGCGTCTGCTGGGCGGCTCGCCGCAGTCCCTGGGTCAGGTACATGGTTGTTTCCTTGTTGTCGGCTTCACGGATTGCGTTCCATCGAGCGGGCAATGATCTCCTTCATGATCTCGCTGGTGCCCCCGTAGATACGCTGCACCCGCGCATCGGCGTAGAGCCGGGCGATCGGGTATTCGGTCATGTAGCCGTAGCCGCCGAACAGCTGGAGGCACTCGTCCGCGGCGCGGCCCAGCGTCTCGGTGGTCCACAGCTTGGCCATCGCCGCGGTGTCGGCATCCATGGTTCCGTCGATCAGGCGCTGCACGCAGGCATCGACGAAGGTGCGGCCGACGGTGGCCTGCGTCTTGATCTCCGCCAGTTTGAAGCGCGCGTTCTGGAAGTCGAACAGCGCCTTGCCGAACGCCCGGCGCTCCCGCGTGTAGTCGAGCGTCATGCGCAGCGCCGCCTCGGTCGACGAGATGGCGCTCACGGCACAGAGCGTTCGTTCGTAGGGCAGCTCGGTCATCAGATGGCGAAAGCCCAGCCCTTCCACGCCACCCAGCACGTTGCCGGCGGGCACGCGCACGTTGTCGAAGAAGAGTTCGCTGGTGTCCGCTGCCTTCTGCCCGAGCTTGTCGAGCACCCGTCCGACCTTGAACCCCGCCGCGTCCTTCGTCTCCAGCAGGATCAGCGAGATGCCCCGGCTGCCCGCACCAGGATCCGTCTTGGCGACCACCACGACCAGGTCCGCCATCGAGCCGTTGGAGATGAAGGTCTTGCTGCCGTTGATGACGTATTCGCCGTCCCGCAACTCGGCCCGCGTGCGGATGCCTTGCAGGTCGGAGCCCGCGCCGGGCTCGGTCATCGCGATGGCCCCGATCATCCGGCCCGCGGCCATCTCCGGCAGGTACTTGCGCTTCTGTTCCTCCGTGCCCTGGCCCAGCAGGTAGTGCGCGGAGATCTGGTGCACGCTGATGCCGAAGCCGTAGTCGCCCGCATAGGCCAGTTCTTCCATCAGCACCGCCACGTGCGCCGCGCTTCCGCCAGCGCCGCCGTAGGCCTCGGGAATGTCGGTCAGCAGCAGGCCGAGCGCGCCGGCCTTCTCCCATGTGGCGCGGTCGACATGCTGTTGCTGCGCCCAGCGCGCCTGGTGCGGTGCGATCTCCTCGGCAACGAAGCGGCGCACGGCGTCGCGGTAGGTCTCCAGCTCGGCATCCATCCAGGGGCTGCGGTAGGTCGTCTCGCTCATCGGGTGGTCTCCTTGGTGTCGTAGCGCTCGACCAGGCGGAACTTCTGCACCTTGCCGGTGGCCGTGCGCGGCAGCGGCTCGTCACTGATCAGCACCTTCTTGGGCGTCTTGAAGCCGGCGAGGCCGGCACGGCACCAGTCGATGACCGCCGCGGCGTCGACCTTGCGTCCCTCCGCCTCGACGATGACAGCGGTGACGCACTCGCCCCACAGCGGATCGGCCAGCCCGATCACCGCGCAGTCGGCCACGCCGGGGTAGCGCAGGATGGCCTCCTCCACTTCGCCGGCATGCACGTTCTGGCCGCCGGTCACGATCACGTCCTTGGTCCGGCCCTTGATGAAGAGATAGCCCTCGTCGTCGATGCTGCCGAGATCGCCGGTGTGCAGCCAGCCGCCGCGAAAGGTCTCGGCGTTCTTGGCCGGGTTCTTGTAGTAGCCCGTGATCGTGCCGGGCGAGCGGCCGACGATGGCACCGGTCTCGCCGGCCGGCATGCTGCGGCCGTCGGCATCGACCACCCGCACTTCGGCGAACAGGATCGGCTGGCCGACCGAGTCGGGCCGGCGCGCGCGGTCTTCCGGCGTGCTGACGACCAGCGTGCTGGTCTCCTGCATGCCGTAGTACTCGTACAGGCGCGGGCAGATCCGCGCGACCACGCCTTCGCGGATGGGCGCGGGCAGCAGCGACCCGGCGAACACCAGCGCGCGCAGGGAGCGCAGGTCGGTGCTGTCGACTTCGGGCCGCGCAAGCAGCATCGCGCCCATGGTCGGCACCAG
>CAIQMJ010000685.1 GCA_903872875.1 uncultured Variovorax sp. | reverse complement strand
GCCCTCGATCGCGTGAGCGTGCGCATTCAGCCCGGCGAGATCGTCGCCTTCGTCGGTTCGTCGGGCTCCGGCAAGACGACCCTGGTGAACCTGTTGCCACGCTTCGTACTGCCGACGGCCGGCCAGGTGCTGCTGGATGACCACGAGATCGGCAACTGGACCTTGGCCAGCCTGCGCGCGCAGTTCGCGATGGTCAGCCAGGATGTCGTGATGCTCAACGACACGCTTGCCGCCAACGTCGCGCTAGGCACCGACATCGACCGCGAGCGTGTGCTTCGATGCGTTGCGGCGGCGAACCTGGGCGAGCACGTGCAGAGCCTGCCGCAGGGCGTCGACACCGTGCTCGGCCACAACGCGACGCAGCTGTCTGGCGGCCAACGGCAACGTCTGGCGATCGCGCGCGCACTCTACAAGGACGCGCCGATCCTGCTGCTCGATGAAGCCACGTCGGCGCTGGACAATGAATCCGAACGCCTCGTGCAGGAGGCGTTGAACCGCCTCATGAAAGGCCGCACCACGCTGATCGTCGCGCACCGGCTGTCGACCATCCAGCATGCCGACCGCATCGTCGTGATGGACCATGGCCGTGTGGCAGAAAACGGCACCCACGAACAACTGATGGCGCTTGACGGCCTCTACGCGCGCCTGCAAAGCAATGCCGTGCGAACAGCGCGCCCCGAGCAGGAGCCCAGCATCTAGTCCGCTGCGCCGAAGACGCCTTCGCAAGACGATTCGTCAGAGCAGCACGATGTCGTATTGGCCCTGCCCCATCGATGGCTCGGCCTGGAGTGATATCGGCTTGCCGATGAAGTCGCTGAGCCCCGCCAGGTGCTGGCTCTCCTCGTCCAGCAGCAACTCGATCACCTGCGGCGTCGAGACGATCCGGAACTCGCGCGGCGTGAACTGGCGCGCCTCGCGCAGGATCTCGCGCATCACGTCATAGGCGGCCGTGCGAGCCGTCTTCACGATGCCCTGGCCGCCACAGGCGACGCAGGGCTCGCACAGCATGTGGGCCAGCGATTCGCGCGTTCGCTTGCGCGTCATCTCGACCAGGCCGAGGGGCGAGAAGCTGCCCGCGCTGGTCTTCACGCGGTCGCGCGCCAGCTGCTTGCGGAACTCGGCCAGCACCTGCTCGCGATGCTCTTCCTTCCCCATGTCGATGAAGTCGACGATGATGATTCCGCCCAGGTTGCGCAAGCGCAACTGCCGCGCGATCGCCTGGGCAGCCTCGAGGTTGGTCTTGAAGATGGTGTCGTCGAAATTACGCGCACCGACGAAGCCGCCAGTGTTCACGTCGATCGTCGTCAACGCTTCGGTCTGGTCGACCACCAGGTAACCACCCGACTTCAGGTCGACGCGCCGGCCGAGCGCCTTGACGATCTCCTCGTCGACCGAGCACAGATCGAAGATCGGCCGCTCGCCCTTGTAGTGCTGCAGCTTGCCAGCCGCCTGCGGCATGAATTCCTGGCCGAATTTCAGCAAAACCTCGAACTGCTCGCGCGAATCGATGCGGATCGCCTGCGTCTGCTCGGTCGTCATGTCGCGCAGCACGCGCTGCAGCAGGCTCAGGTCCTGGTGCAGCAGTGACATCGGCGGCAGTCGCGACGACTGATCTCGGATGCGCGACCAGGTCTTGCGCAGGTAGGCGATGTCGTCGGCCAATTCGGCGTCGCTCGCGTCCTCGCCGTTCGTGCGCAGGATGAAGCCGCCGGTATTGGCCGGCACCACGCCGCCGGCGTCGGCCGCCGCGGCGGCATCGATCAGCGCCTGCATTCGGTTGCGCAAGGCTTCGCGCAGGTCGGGCGGGATCTTCTGCGACACGCCGATGTGGTTGTCCTGCGGCAGAAAGACGAGCAGCCGGCCCGCGATGCTGATCTGCGTCGACAGCCGCGCGCCTTTGGTACCGATCGGATCCTTGATCACCTGTACCAGCAGCGCCTGGCCTTCGAACACCTGCTTCTCGATCGGCACCTGCGCGCCGCCATGCCGATGGTCGCGGTCGGGCTGTGCCGCATTCGGCCGCGAACCGGGCGTGAAAGGCGCAACGATGTCGGCGACATGCAGGAAGGCGGTGCGTTCCAGGCCGATGTCGATGAAGGCCGACTGCATGCCGGGAAGCACGCGCGACACCTTGCCGAGATAGACGTTGCCGACCAACCCTCGTTCCAGCGTACGTTCGACGTGCAACTCCTGGACGGAGCCGTGCTCCACCACCGCGACGCGGGTCTCCTGGGGTGACCAGTTGATCAGGATGTCTTGCATGCGTGTCTCCTTCAGATGCCGCTGCGCTCCAGCAGTTGCGCGGTTTCGAACATCGGAAGTCCCATGATGCCCGAGTAGGAGCCGCTGATGTGCTCGATGAATCCGGCGGCCGCTCCCTGGATGCCATAGGCACCGGCCTTGCCGAAAGGCTCGCCACCGGCGACATAGGCTGCGATGCGTGCATCGTCCAGGGCTGCGAAGCGCACATGCGACACGCTGAGCGCCGCGTGCCGCTGAGCGCCGGCCTGCACGGCGACAGCCGTCAGCACACGGTGCGTGCGGCCAGCCAGCAGCGCCAGCATGCGCTGCGCATCGTCGGCGTCTTTCGGTTTGCCAAGGATCTCGCGGCCGAATGCCACGGTCGTGTCAGCACACAGGATCGGCGCCGGCGGCAGGCCTTGGCGTGCATGGCGCGCAACAGCCGCATCCAGCTTGAGTGCGGTCACCCGCTGCACGTAGGCAGATGGCGACTCGCCGACGTTCACCTGCTCCAGCGATTCGGCGTCTTCCTCCGGCCCCGCAAGCAGAAGGCGGTGAGCGATGCCCAGTTGATCCAGCAGTTGCGCCCGCCGCGGACTCTGCGACGCAAGATAGATGAAGGGCTTTGTCATTCGCGGTGATAAGGGTGCCCGGCATTGACCGACCAGGCTCGATAAAGCTGCTCCACCAGGAGCACACGCGCCATCGCGTGGGGCAATGTCAGGTCGGACAGGCGAATGCGTTCATGGGCATTCGCCTTGAAGGCGGGATCGAGCCCATCGGGGCCGCCGATCACCAGCGCGACGTCGTCGCCCTCGCCTTGCCATGCCTGCAGCCGCGCAGCCAAGGCCTTGGTCGTGAGGTTGGTACCGCGCTCGTCGAGCACGACGATGCGCATGCCCTTGGCGATGGCACCTTCGATGCGTTCGCGTTCGGCGGCATAGAGCGTCTCGAGCGTCTTGGAACCGCGCGGCTCGGTCTTGACGGCGCGCAGTTCGAGCTTGAGTTCAGGCGGGAATCGCTTCGCGTAATCGTCCCAGGCGGTCTGGGCCCAGTCGGGCATGCGCTGCCCGACCGCGACCACCAGGAGTTTCATTGGCCGCGCGCGGGCGTCTTGCGGGCAGCCGTCTTCTTGGCTGCCACCTTTTTCATCGGGGGCTTGCCGACCTTCACGATCGTCGGCTTGGCCACGGTCTTGGCTGGCGCCTTCTTGGCAGGCACCTTCTTCGCGGGTGCCGCGCCACGCGGTGCGGCTGCGCTCCTGGCCGGCGCGCGGCGCGAGCGCGCTGGCTTGGCCTGTTCCTTCTCTGCCCTGGCGGCCTGTTCGGCTTCCTTGATGGCGGTCTTGGCGGCGCTCGCGCGGCGCAGCGACGTCTTGACCACCGTCTTCCTGGCCGGCTCCTTGTCGGCAACCGGCGCCGCTGCGGGCTTGGCAGCGCCCAGCTTCAGGCGAACGGGCTTGTCGCCCCAGATGTCTTCAAGGTGGTAATACTGCCGGATCGCCGGCTGCATGATGTGCGCCACCGCCGCGCCACAGTCGACGATGATCCACTCGCCGTTGGTCTCGCCCTCGATCCGTGGCTTGCCGAAGCCGGCATCGCGGACCGCGTCGCGCACACTGGCCGCGAGCGCCTTGGTTTGCCGGTTGGACGTGCCCGACGCGACGATCACACGCTCGAACAGCGGCGAGAGATGCTCGGTGTCGAAAACCTGGATGTCCTGCGCCTTGACGTCTTCGAGCCCGTCGACGATGGCTCGCTGGAGTTTCTGGGTGTCTTTCTTGGCGGCGGCTTCAGAGGTCATCAGGCGGAACGGTAGAGGTGGTGTTGGTCAATATAGCGCGCAACGGCTGGGGGAACCAGCCGGGTGATGTCGTCGCCTCGGGCAGCGCGAGCGCGAATGTCGGTTGCGCTGGTGTCCATCGGCGGAAGGTCGAGCATCTCGAAACGCGCGCCAGCCGGGAGACCAGGCAGCGTTTGAGGATCGAATCGCGCGGAGCTAACCGCAGATTCTAGCCGACGAGCTATTGAAATGATAGCAATCGAGAGAATCTCCATCCAGCCATGCCAGCGCGGCAGCGCTGCCGCCTGGTCGGCGCCCATGATCAGCACCAGTTGCGCCGAAGGGTTTTCATGCTGCAACTCGTGCAGCGTATCGAGCGTGTAGGTCGGCCCCGGCCGCTGCACTTCCCGCGGGTCGACCACCACGCGCGGCAAAGGGCCGAATGCACGCTCCGCCATGGCAAGGCGGTGTTCCGGCGCAGTCAATCCGCGGGCCTTGTGCCATGCCTGGCCGGTCGGCAAGATGCGCAGTTCGATCAGCGACAACTGTGCCAGGGCCGCCTCCGCCAGCGCGACGTGCGCGTTGTGCGGCGGATCGAAGGCGCCGCCGAAGACGCCGATGCGCGCAGGCAAGGCCGTCGGCGTGCTCAGAGCCATTCGCGCCGCACGATGAAGTCGCTGTAGAGCGCTGCCTCGGGCGTACCTGGCTCGGGCTGCGCCTGGTAGGCCCAGCTTGCAAGCGGCGGCATCGACAGCAGGATCGACTCGGTGCGCCCGCCCGACTGCAGCCCGAAGTGGGTGCCACGGTCCCAGACCAGGTTGAACTCGACGTAGCGACCGCGCCGATGGAGCTGGAACGCGCGCTCGCGCTCGCCATGCGGCGTGTCGCGCCGACACTCGACGATCGGCATATAGGCGGGCAGGAAGGCATCGCCGACCGACCGAAGCATCGAGAAGCTCTTCTCGAACTCGAACTCGGAAAAATCGTCGAAGAAGATGCCGCCGACGCCGCGCTGCTCGTTGCGATGCTTCAGGAAGAAATAGTCGTCACACCACGTCTTGAAGCGGGAGTATTTGTCGGTGCCGAAAGGTTGGAGCGCGTCGCGGCAGGTGCGGTGGAAATGCACCGCGTCATCCTCGAAACCATAGAAAGGCGTCAGGTCCATGCCGCCGCCGAACCAGCAGACCGGCTCGCCGTCCACAGGCAGTGCGGCAAGCATGCGGACATTCATGTGGACCGTCGGCACGTACGGATTGCGCGGATGGAAGACCAGCGAGACACCCATCGCCTCGAACGCGGCGCCAGCCAGTTCGGGCCGATGCTGCGTCGCGGAAGGCGGCAGCCGCGGGCCGCTGACCTGGGAGAAACCGCAGCCGGCGCGCTCGAACAGCGCGCCACCTTCGAGGATGCAGGTCAAGCCGCCGCCCTGCAGGGTTTCGCCGGGCGCCTTCTGCCAGGCATCGCGCACGAATCGGCTGCCATCGGCCGCCTCGATCGTGTCCACG
>CAIQMJ010000684.1 GCA_903872875.1 uncultured Variovorax sp. | reverse complement strand
CTGGAAGAGGCGCTGTACATCATGGTGCAGTCGTACGACGCGCTGGGCCTGAACGATCTGCGCGACGACGCCAGGCGTGTGCTGTCGGCCAACTACCCCCAGAGCGAGTACGTCACCCGTGGCTTCCGCTCCAAGGACGATCCCTGGTGGAAGCTCTGGTGAGTCGGTATTCGGACGATTTGCCGTCGCCCACTTGAGCCTCAACCCTTCAGCATGCCTATCGCGGCGCTGAAGTCTGCATCCGTTTCAAGCCGCCGCATCGGCGGCAGCGCTGCGATGAGACGCTTGCCGTAACCCATCGCCACGAGGCGGGTATCGCAGATCGCGAGCACGCCGCTGTCGGTTTCCCGCCGAATCAGTCGCCCCGCGCCCTGCTTCAATGCAACTGCGGCTTCAGGCAGCGAATACTCGCCGAAGGCGTTGCGCCCCTGAGATTCCAGCCGCTGAGAGCGCGCTTCGACGAGCGGATCATTGGGCGGAGGAAACGGCAGCTTGTCGATGACGACGAACTGCAATGCGTCACCTGGCGCATCGAACCCCTCCCAGAACGATGCGGAGGCCACCAGTACGCACCCCGCACGTCCCAGGCTCGAGCCCTCCCTGAACCGATCCATGAGGACACGCTTAGGCAGTTCTCCCTGAACCAGCACGTCTGGCGTCCTGTCCAGCTGCAGTGCTTCCAACGCCTTTCGCAGCTCGTCTCCGATCACGCGCAAAGCGCGCAACGTGGTGGTCAACACCAACGTACGGCCGCCCAGGTCCGCAGCGCCACGTGCAGCCATCCGGGCCACGGCGGTGCCGTGTGCCGGATCGGCAGGCTTGGGAAACACGCGTGGCACATACAGCGCCGCCTGTGTCGCATAGTCGAATGGACTGCGTACGCGCAGCACCTCGGCATCTTCCAGTCCGCATGGCTCGGTGAACCAGCGCAGCCTGGGTTCATCACCGAGCGTGGCGGAAGTGAATATCCATGCGCGCCCCGTTTCCACAGGATCTTGTGAATCGACCTTGAGAATCCGGGTGCGCACGGCCTGCGCGATGTCGAGCGGTGACTCGACGAGCCGCAGTTGCGTACCGACATCGACCCAACGGACCGAGCCCAGCACGCAAGGTCGCGCAAACCTGGCCGCCCGCTCTGCCAATTGCACGGCGCGCTCGTGCAAGCGGACGAAATCGGGCGACAGTTCGCTGACGGTGTCGAGTCCGGCGGCAGCCTCTTCGAACGCATGCTGCACCTCGTCCAGCGCATCCAGCCACAGCTGAAGGGCAACACCCTCGGGCGCCGTGCGGGTCATGCCCTCGGGATCGGCATCGTTCGTCATTCCGCCGGCCTGAGGCCACCGCAGTTTGGCACCAGGCCATTGCTTGCCTACCGCCAGACGGAGCTCGCGCGCACCCCGCTCGATCGCCGACACCAGCTGCGTCCAATCGACCAGCCCGCGTGCCTGCTGCAATCCCGCCGCCAGCAGATCGCGCGCGAAGTCGAGGGCCTGTCCGGTGCCGAACTGGATACCCAGGAATTGCACGCCGGTCTCGTTGAGCTGGTGCGCTTCGTCGAACACCACCACGCGAACGCTTGGCAGCAACTCCGCCATTCCAGACTCGCGGACCGACAGATCCGCGAAGAACAGGTGGTGATTGATGACGACCACGTCGGCAGCGAGCGCCTCGCGCCGTGCCGTATTGACATGACATGGCTTGAACTGCGGACACTGGGCGCCAAGGCAATTCTCGCGCGTCGACGTCACCAACGGAATCAGCGGAGAGCGTTCATCCAGGCCTGGCAGTTCGGCAAGATCGCCAGTCCGCGTGGACTGGGACCACTGCTCAATCTTCGCCAGCGTCCGGATGCTGCCGCGTTCCGGCAAGGACGGATCCTGCCGGGCCAGACCGAGACGGTGCAAGCACAGATAGCTGCCGCGCCCCTTGAGCAGTGCGGTACGGACCGGCAGTTGCAGCGCACTCACCAGCCGAGGCAGGTCACGACCGAAGAGCTGGTCCTGCAGGGTCTTCGTGGCGGTGGAGATCAGCACCCGCTCGCCGCTCAGCAATGCAGGTACGAGGTACGAAAAGGTCTTGCCCACACCCGTCCCGGCCTCCACGACGAGTGCGCCCCCGTTTTCAATCGTGCGCGCAACGGCGACCGCCATATCGGTCTGGCCTTCGCGCTCGCGGAACTGATCGGCCGCGTGCGAGAGCACGCCACCCATTGCGAAGACGTCGCGTACCTGCTGTTCCAGCGTCATGGCAGACGAGCCCGCTCGCATGTCGCGGGCGATAGCGCGATGCCAGGCGATGGTCGCGGCAACAGGCAGGGGAAAACGGGCAGAAACATGAAGACGAGGAGAAGGCGGGAAAGAAGACGGCGAGATCCGGTGCTGCCCGCGGCCAGCGCCACTCGATAATACGTCCTCGCTTTCTCCCCTCATGAACGCCCCGACGCACGCCCTCCTCCGCGGCTTCCGGCTGTCTGCCGCCACTGGCCTGCATCAAGGCGACCGGCCGTATCAGCAAGACCAGGTCATGCTGATGAGTCACCCGCGCATCGCAGGTTGCGTGCTTGGCGTGGTTGCCGACGGCATGGGCGGGCGCAGCGGCGGACGCAAGGCCTCCGACCAGGTGCTCTTGACTGCACGGCAACTGTTCGAGCGCTATCGACCGGGCCATGACCAGCCCATTGACGCACTCAAGCGGATCCTCGACGAGGCCCACACGGTCATCAAGCTCACCGCCGTCTCCAGCGAGCAAGAGCCGCACAGCACGATCGCCGCTTTTCTCATCGGCCCGCAAGGCCAATGCGCGTGGATCCATGCGGGCGATTCGCGCATCTACCACTTTCGGCACGGCCGGATGATTCGGCGCACCCGCGATCATTCCTATGTACAGGCACTGATCGATCGCGGCGAAATCACCGAAGCCGAAGCCGAGGACCATCCCAAGAGCCACATCCTAATGGGATGCCTCGGCATGACGGCTGCATCACCGCCCGTCGAAACGCATTCGATCGCACAACTGCTGCCGGGCG
>CAIQMJ010000683.1 GCA_903872875.1 uncultured Variovorax sp. | reverse complement strand
TGGTGCGTCATGTGCGCGCTGAGCGCAGCCACGCTCGGATCGTCGCGCAGTTGCGGCGGAAGCCTGGCGATCAGGTCAGCCAGCGCCTGCTGCAGGTTGACGTTGGCCGACAGTGCATCGGTGTTCATGCGCGTCCGGCTGGAATAGATGATGTCCTTCTGCCGCTGCGCGACTTCCGACATGGTGTGCGGCATGTTGCCGCGCGCACTGAACAGGTCCACCTGCAGCACGACCAGCGGGCGAGTGCGCGGATGCTCGTCGAGGACGTACTGCAGTGGGGTGTTCGAAACGATGCCGCCATCCCAGTAATCCTCGCCATCGATGTGCACCGGCGGAAAGCCGGGTGGAAGCGCACCGCTGGCCATGATGTGCTCAGGTCCGATCGACTGCGTCATGTTGTCGAAGTAGATCGAATTCCCGTTGCGCACATTCACCGCGCCGACGCTCAGCCGCATCTCCCGGCTGTTGATGCGGTCGAAGTCGACCAGCCGTTCGAGCGTTTCCTTGAGCGGCGCCGTGTCGTAGTAACTCAATACCGGTGCCGCGCCGCCGAGCAGCAGCGACGGGTCGAGCCGCGGCTTGAAGAAGCCCGGAATACCGAAGAGAGCGGCCGACGTGGCGCTCCAATGATTGAGCGCACTTCTGTCGCCCAGCCCGGCCGGCACGCGTTGCCCCATGCCCGATGACACCTGGTGCCAGAACTCGCGCAACCGTGCGATCCGGTGTTCGGGCGCGTTGCCCACGATCAGTGCGGCATTGATCGCACCGATCGATACGCCGGCCACCCAATCCAGCCGGGGCTGGCGCTCGAAGAACGCGTCGTACACCCCGGCCTGATAGGAACCGAGGGCGCCACCGCCCTGCAGCACGAGGGCACGGTCCGCACTGCGCATGGCCGCGCCAGACGCTGGCAGCCGCCTGGCCGCACGTTTTGCTGAAGTCATCCCTCTATTGAACACCCGGAAGATGTCGGCTGCCCGCCACGGGGCATCCTCACATCTTGGGCAACAGCTGTCCGCGGATCTCGCCGCCTGGATTGGCGGCGGTGTGGACATTGGCGTACCACTTGCCCGCCATCAGGTCGGCCGCCTGGGCAGGCGTGAGCGTCGCGGTGCCTTCGATCGGGCTGGCCGGATTCAGGAAGGGCACGACCACGCCAGCATTGGCGCCGGCGATCGCCGGGCCGTGGAAATGCGCCATCGTCGCCGGGCCGGTCAGGCCGGAATAGGTGATGCGGTACTTGAGCGTGTTGCTGCCCTTGTCGAACCAGGCCTCGGCCATGCCGGTGCCGCGGCTCGCGTTCGGCGGCACTTCGCTCGCCGCGCTCATCGTGCCGATGAAGGGTGCCGTGCCTGGAGCGCCGGGCATCATGCCGCAGCCTGCGAGCGCGACAGTGGCGGCCCCTGCCAACAGGACGGTGCGAAGAAGGAAACGAGGTCGGTTCATGCGGTTTGCGCTGGGTGTGGATCGGACTTGAAGCATAGGACCGCAGCCGCGCACACCGCTGTCGGCCTTCGCCCCGAAATGCCGGCTTGCACTTGACTTGGCTGGCCCTGCCTTCATTTAAGCGCGGCCTAAGGAAAGACGGGTCCAGTGCTCTTGTGCACGGATCCCGATGCGCTTGAAAGGAAGATTCATATGTACATCCAACGCCATGCCGCCCGATGGAGTCTGGTCCTCGCCCTGGCCATGCCGGCCCTTGCGCTCGCGCAGGTCGCCAGTCCATCGACCGCATCCGCCCACGAGCCAACCATCGACGAGATTTACAAGGCGGCCGAAGGCGGCCGCCTCGCCGAGGCAGATGCCATGATCTCCCGCGTGCTGAACGCCCACCCAGACAGCGGAAAGGCGCACTTCGTCCATTCCGAACTGCTCGCCAAGGAAGGCCATCTGGCGGCGGCGCGTTCCGAATATGCGAAGGCGAACGAGCTCGCGCCAGGACTGCCTTTCGCGAAGCCGCAGGCGGTGGCTGGCCTGCTGCAACGGATCGATGCTTCCGCGCCCGCAGCGAACCGCAACACCCAGATGCAGACGCCGACGCGCTCCGTCGAGCCTGCGGCGCAAGCGGGCACATCCGGCGGCTTCGGCCTGCCGGCCAAGATCGGCCTGGTCGTCCTGATTGGTGCCGCCGTGGCGTGGATGTTCCGTCGCCGTCCGATGCCGGCCAGCCCGTCCGTGAACCCCGCAACGGCCTATCCGTCAGCGCCTCCCAGTGGCACCGGATATGCCGCGCCTTCCTACGGCGGCATGCCGAGCGGTTACGCACCCGCCGCACCGGGTTACGGCGCGACGCCTGCCGGCAGCGGCCTCGGCGGCGCGCTGATGACGGGCGCAGCGATGGGGCTCGGCGCCGTGGCGGTCGAAGAAGCCGTGCGGCATTTCAGCCACCGCGACGATCGGTCCGACAGCGTCGCGGTGAACGACCGTGCTGCCCCTCCAGGCTTCGGCGACCGGCTCGGCCCGGACGCGAATGCGGACATGGGCGGCGACGACTTCGGTCTGCTGGATCCGGGATCATGGGACGGCGGCGGCACGGACGACAGCAACGGCTGGTAATGGAACTCGCCCGCAGCCCTTCGGCTAACGCGAAACGCGCCTGGGCACCGCTGTCGAGCCGTCGCGCGTAGGCGAGGCGTCGGCGGTCCCCGGCTGTGGAGCGGATTTCAACGACCCATAGGCATGTGCGTAGACCCAGGTGAATTCCGCACCGAGCAGGAAGATCTGGGCCGAGTAATACACCCACACCAGCACGACCACCAGCGAGCCGGCGGCCCCATAGCCCGAAGCCACGCTGCTCTTGCCGATGTACAGCCCGATCAGGTGCTTCCCGATCGTGAAAAGCAGCGCGGTCACGCCGGCACCGACCCACACATCCCGCCACTGCACGCGCACACGCGGCATCAGCTTGTAGATCATCGCGAACACGACGGTGACCATCGCGAAGCTGAAGATGAAATTGACGGCCTGGGCAAGCGTGGCCCAGCCGCCGAACGCCGGCGACCACCACTTGCCGAGTGCCGCCAGCGCCGCGCTCGCGACCAGCGACACCATCAGAAGGAAGCCGATGCCCATGATCATGCTGAAGGACAGCAGCCGCACACGCACCATGCCCATCACGCCACCGCTCTTGTCGAGCGCGGGCGCGCGCCATATGCGGTCCATCGCGTCCTGGAGCTCACCGAACACGGTCGTCGCGCCGACCACCAGCAGCACGATGCCGACGACGGTGGCGATCAGCCCCTCGGTCGGCTTGTTGACCGCTTCGAGCATGCCCTGGACCGCGAGCGCGCCCTGGGCGCCCATCAGGCCCGACAACTGCGCGAAGATCTCGCCACGCGCCGCCTCCTCGCCGAACACAAGGCCCGCCACCGAGATGACGATCAGCAGCAGTGGCGCCACCGAGAACACGGTGTAGTAGGCCAGGGCCGCACCCATGCTGGGGGCGTAGTCGTTCTTCCAGGATGACAAGGCCTGCCGGGAGAGGTCGAAGAGTTCGCGTGGCTTCATGTTCCGAGTGTGGCAGCGGCTGCAGACGGCAACTGTCGGCGCATCGCCCGGTGGATTGCCGGGACGCCGCCGATAATCCGCACCCATGCATCCGGCCCCTCTCGCCGCGGCGGTTTCCACCGACCGCCCCCGCCCCGAATCCGTCCGTGACCTCTTCTTTTCCTTCACCTGGCTGGCGCTGCAGGGCTTCGGCGGCGTGCTGGCCATCGTGCAGCGCGAGATGGTGGAAAAGAAGCGCTGGCTCACGCCGGAAGAATTCCTCGAGGACTGGGCCGTCGCCCAGGTGATGCCGGGCCCGAATGTGATCAACCTGTCGCTGATGATCGGTGACCGCCACTTCGGTCTGCGCGGCGCCCTGGCGGCACTCGCCGGCATGCTCACGCTGCCGCTCTTCATCATCCTTGCGCTGGCGCTCCTGTATGCACACTTCTCGGGCATTCCGCAGGTCGCGGGTGCGCTGCGGGGCATGGGTGCGGTGGCCGGCGGGCTCATTGCGGCAACCGGCATCAAGCTGATCCCGCAACTGCGCAAACATCCGCTCGGCTTCGGCGTCTGCCTGGCGATCGTGGCTCTGGTGTTTGGCTTGATCGCTCTGGCGCGGGTGCCGCTCGGCTGGGTGCTCATCGTGGTCGGCGGTGCCGCCTGCGGCGCCACCTGGCGGAGGATCGCGCCATGAATGCCGCCCGGCCGTCCGAAGGCGCGCGCGCCGCGGCCCACAGACCAGAGGTCTCACGGTGACCATCGTGATGCACTGGCACGACTGGCTCGCGCTCTTCGCGCAGTACATGATGCTGTCGCTGCTCTCGGTCAGTGGCGCCATCACCACCGTGCCGGACATGCACCGCTTTCTGGTCGACCGCCACGGCTGGCTGACCGACGCGCAGTTCAGCTCGTCGATCGCAATCGCGCAAGCCGCACCGGGGCCGAACGTCCTGTTCGTCGCGCTGATGGGCTGGAACGTTGGCATCAATGCGGGCGGCGGAATCGGCGCCGGTCCGCAGGCGTGGTTGCTCGGACTGTTCGGACTGATGGTCACGATGCTCGGGATCATGGTGCCGAGCACGACGCTGACGTACTTCGCCACGCGCTGGGGCCACCGCAACCGTACCCGGCGCGAGGTGCGCGCCTTCAAGCAAGGCATGGCGCCCGTGGTGGTCGGCCTGCTGATCGCCACCGGCTGGGTGCTGGCATCGGGTAACCATGTCGGCAACGCGCCCGTCTGGCACATCTGGCTGCTCACGGGCGTCGCCGCCTTTATCGTGTGGCGCACCCGCATCCATCTGTTGTGGCTGCTGGGCGCCGGTGCGCTGCTTGGCGCCGCCGGTTTCGTCTGATCCTTTCCCCTCCTGGACTTTGTCACCCATGCAACTCCGCCCGCTCGGCCGTTCCGGCCTCGATGTCTCCCCGCTCGCCTTCGGCGGCAACGTGTTCGGCTGGACCGTCGACGAATCGACGTCGTTCCGCCTGCTCGACGCCTGGCTCGACGCCGGCTTCAACTTCGTCGACACGGCAGACGTCTACTCGGCCTGGGTGCCGGGCCACGTCGGCGGCGAGTCCGAAACCATCATCGGCAAGTGGCTCAAGCAGACCGGCAAGCGCAACCGCGTGGTGCTGGCGACCAAGGTCGGCAAGCCGATGGGTGAAGGCAAGATCGGCCTGTCGCCGGCCTACATCCGCGAAGCCGTCGATGCGTCGCTCAAGCGCCTGAAGACCGACCACATCGATCTCTACCAGTCGCACGACGACGACGCCAGTACGCCGCTGGAAGATTCGCTGGGCACCTTCGCCGAGCTGATCAAGGCGGGCAAGGTGCGCGCCATCGGCGCGTCCAACTACACCGCGCCGCGACTGGCCGAAGCGCTCGACGTGTCAGAGCGGCTCGGGCTGCCGCGCTACGAAAGCCTCCAGCCGCTCTACAACCTGTACGACCGCGCCGTGTTCGAGGACGCGCTGGAACCGCTGTGCCTGGCGCGCGGTGTCGGCGTGATCAATTTCTATGCACTGGCTGCGGGTTTCCTGACCGGCAAGTACCGCACCGCAGCGGACGCCCAGAAAAGCGCGCGCGGGGCCAACACGACGAAGAAGTATCTGAACGAGCGCGGGCTCGCCATCCTGGCGGCCCTGGACGCCGTCGCCGCCAGGCACGGCGTGACCCCTGGCCAAGCCGCCATTGCCTGGCAGATCGCTCGCCCGGCAGTCACGGCGCCGATCGCCAGCGCAACCTCGATCGCGCAGCTCGACGAACTGACGACCGCGGCAACGCTGAAGCTCGATGCCGAATCGATCGCCGCGCTGGACACGGCGAGCGCCGAAACCGCCGCGACCGCCTGAGTGGGAGCGGGCCGAGGCCGCCCTCGGACGCGTTGCCGGTAGGCTCGCTCCCACATCGATTGGGCACCCCGGCCGCCCGGACTGACGCGCCGCGCATGCGACATCTCTTCGATTGAAATTTCCGGAGAGATACATGTCCTTTGCGCTCTACATGGTCGGTTTCGTCATCTTCCTGGCCGGTCTGGTCTGGGGAGCGTCGGTGGCCGGGGTGCCCACGCTGTATATCGGCATCGGTGCGCTCATCCTGCTCGGGATCGGCATCTTCAGCGGCGTCGGCCGCACGCGCGGCAAGGACCCGTCTCAATAACCGGAACAGGAACAGCGCCGGCAATTCAGGCGGGTGACCGCAGCATCAACGCGAAAAGTTCACTCTTGAAATGAATGCCGAGCTTCGTGAAGGCGCGGTTGCGGTAGGTCTTCACAGTCGGCACGCCGAGGCCCGTGTGGGCTGCGACGCCATCGTGCGTCATGCCGTCGAGGATGAGCGCACAGATTTCGAGCTCACGCGGCGTCAGGTCGGGCTGGAGAGCCTGCAACCGCTCCGCAGGCTGCATGGCCGCGTGGCCCGGCACGAGCGCCAGGTGCTTGCGTGTCATCGCCATCAGCATCGACCCAAGCTGTCCGAAGTCCGCGAGTTCGGCATCGCGCAGTGCGCGCTGATGCGCGTGGCGATAGACGTTCAGCGCAAACAGCCCGCCATCGTCTTCCCTGCTGACCACCGACACGCGTTCGGACACCCCATGCGCGTCGTACACCTTGGTGCGATGCTCAAGCGGCACCTCGGCCGCCGTGATGTGACACAACCTCAGTCCTCCTGCCCCGGCACCTGAAGCGGCGCCGAAACTGCGGTCGGTGCCTACCGGCCCGGACAGGTAGGCGCGCCAGCAGTCGCGAGTCGTGTCGGCCACGCCCAGACTGGCAGATACGAAGATGGCCGGCCGAGGACCCGTGCGATAGACGGAAAGCGATGCGGCAGGCAATGTTCCGCGCAACGCGCTCAACAGCGAGCGTCCGAATGCAGACTCTCCCAGGGCGGGGATGACCTCGGTCACGCACGCTGCGAACGCAGTGTCGTTTGAGGACGGGGGCGAGGCGGACCAGGTTCTCATGGCATCGGGAATTTCCGTCATCTTCAGGGATGACAACGGGCATCGGACACCGGACTTACGCTAGCCAGATGCCTATATTTCATAACGATCCACTCGCTGCTCCGGCGCTCTCGTACTTCGCCGATCTCGCGGTCGACGTCGGAACGCCGCAGGTACTCGGCCACGGCCCGCGCGGCATACGCCGGGTCGTGCCGATCCACGGCGGTACCGCACGCGGCGAAGGCTGGACCGCGCGCGTGCTGCCGGGCGGCAGCGACTTTCAATGGATCGTCAGCGACACGCTGTCCGAACTGGACGCCCGTTACGGGCTGGAGACAGACGCCGGCGATCTGATCTATGTGCAGAACCGCGCCCTGCGCGCCGCGCCGGCCGAAACGATGGCCCGTCTTCTGCGTGGCGAGCCGGTCGACCCGTCGCATATCTATTTCCGCTGCCAGCCCAGTTTCGAGACCCATTCGCCGACCCTGCGCTGGACGACCGAACGCATGTTCGTCGGTGCCGGCGTCCGGCATCCCGAGCAGGTGGTCATGCGCTTCTTTGCGCTGACCTGAAACGGCCGGCTACCACCGGACCGATGTTGTGATCCAGCCAAGAAAAGGAGACAGAACCATGAACAGATTTTCCCCCTCGCACTGCTTGCTGCGGACGACCCTCGCTGTCGCGCTGGCCTGCCTCGGCGCCACCGCATTCGCCCAGAACGCGGCGTACCCGACGCGGCCGGTACGCCTCATCGTGGGCTTCCCGGCAGGCACCGGTCCGGACATCGTGGCGCGGCTGCTTGCGCAGAAACTGTCGGAGGGTTGGGGCAACGTGGGCGTGGTCGTCGACAACAAGCCCGGCGCGGGCGGCCTGATCGCCGCAAGCGAAGCCGCGCGCGCGGTGCCCGATGGCTACACGCTGATGCTCGGCGAAACCGGCCAGCTCAGCATCGCGCCCAGCAGCTACACCAAACTGCCCTACGACCCGGCGCAGGACTTCGTGGCCGTGAGCCAGGTCGTGACGTCGGATTTCATGCTGCTGGTCAATCCGCAGAAGGTACAGGCGCGCAACGTGAAGGACTTCGTGAGCTGGACCCAACAGCAGAAGGGCCTGTTCATGGGCACCTTCGGCGCCGGGACGCCGGGCCATTTCGGCGCCTACATGTTCGGAGATGCGGTGGGCCAGAAGCCCGAGCCGGTCCACTACAAGAGCACCGGCGACGCGCTGGGCGGCATCTTCAGCGGCGACGTGTCCGGCGTGTTTGCCAGCGTCGGGCTGGCCGCGCCGAACGTGAAGGCCGGCAAGCTGGTCGCGCTGGCATCGAGCGGCGAAACGCGCAGTGCGTCGCTGCCGGACGTGCCGACCTTCAAGGAGCAGGGCTATCCGCAACTGATCTTCAACTCGTGGTTCGGCGTGGTGGCGCCGGCCAAGACGCCGCCAGCGATCGTCGCCAAGCTGAGCGCCGACATTCAGAAGGCCGTCCGCTCGCCCGAAGGCAGGGCCAGGATGGAGGAAGCCGGCTTTGCCGTGACGGGTACCGACGGCCCGGAATTCGCCCGCATCATCGCGGCCGACACCCGCACCTGGGGCAAGGCGGTGGCCGCGACCGGATTCAAGGCCGACTGACCCGGACCGCCCCGCGCATCGGACCCGACTGGAGCGGACGGCACGTTCAACCGGCGTGCGCCCAGCCGGCTTCGCACCAGTCGGCCATCAGGGACAAGGCTCCGTCGCTGGCGCCCTTCAGTTCGCGCGCGTCGAGCATGCGCTGGTCGGCCAACCGGCGCATCAGCGTCGCGTCGCGCCCGCCGGCACGAAAGCTCTCGCCGTTGATGTAGATATGGCGGGCGTCGTACAGCATGCGCGTGCGACGGTCCAGCGCGACGCTGTGCTGCGGCATCGCGTTGAACGACTCCCCGGGTTCGAACCAGATGTTCGCCTTCGGCTCGGTCATCGACTCGCCCAGCGCGCGATCGATCGCGTCGACATCGCGCAACGCGGCCTCGACGGCACGGCGCGCAAAGGCCTGCAGATCGGCCGGCATGGCTGCCGGCGCATCGACTGCAATTTGCCCCGCATCGCGGTAGTGCACGGGCGGCCCCGTTTCGCCGTCCTCCTGCGCCTCGGCATGGGCCTCTGCCATGCGCGCCAGCAGATCGGCGCCGAGCGCGGCCGAAGAGGGCGAGCGCAGACCGATCGAGTAGGTCATGCAGTCGTCGCCGACCGCCACGCCATCATGTGCATAGCGCGGCGGCAGATAGAGCATGTCGCCGGCTTCGAGCACGAAGGTCTGTTCGGGTTCGAAGTGGCTGAGGATCTTCAGCGGAACACAGGGTTGCAGGCGCAGGTCGCGCTGCCGGCCGATCGACCAGCGCCGCGTGCCATGGGCCTGCAGCAGGAACACGTCGTAGCTGTCGAAGTGGGGGCCGACACCGCCGGTGTCGCTCGCATAGCTGATCATCAGGTCGTCGAGCCGCGCATCGGGCAGAAAGCGGAATTCACGGAGCAGCGCGTGGGCACGCTCGTCATGCAGATCGACGCCCTGCACCAGCATCGTCCAGCCCGGTTGTTTCAGCGGCGGCAGCGCACGGCGCGTCAGCGGCCCATGCTTCAGCGTCCAGCCCCGCGGACCCTGGCGGATCAGGCGGGACTCGACGTCCTCGCGGGCTGCAAGTCCGAACAACTCGCCTCGATCGATCGGTGGCACCATGGCAGGAACGGCCTGCCGCACGAGCAGCGGCTTCTTCTGCCAGTGGCGCCGCATGAACTGCGCGGGGCTGAGCCCTCCGAGCAGTGTGAGCGGTTGATGAATCTCCATGGGAGAATTCTGCAATGGAAATCTCTGAACAATGCGTGGTCGGCTTGACCTGGACCATGAAAGACACGCTCGGCGATGTGCTGGACGTGCTGGAAGAACCGGTGGAATTCCTGGTCGGTGGGAGCGATCTCTTCGATGCCATTGAAGCCATCCTGCAAGGCCACGAGCCCGGAGCCCGCGTGCAACTGCAGCTCGAGCCCGAACAGGCCTTTGGCGATTTCAACGATCAGTTGCTGTTCCTTGAGCCGCGAGCGCTCTTTCCGGAAGGCATCGAGACAGGCATGACCTTCGAAGGCATCGCCCTGCCCGCTGGCGTCAACCCCGACATTCCACGAGACGCGCTCTACACCGTCGCGGAAATCTATCCCGATCACCTGGTGCTGGACGGCAACCATCCGCTTGCCGGCATTGCGCTGCGCCTGGACCTCACGGTGCGCTCCGTCCGCGAGGCGACGGAAGAAGAAATCGGCCGCGG
>CAIQMJ010000682.1 GCA_903872875.1 uncultured Variovorax sp. | reverse complement strand
GGATGAAGACGACCGTGAAGCCGGCCACCAGGCTGGGCCGCAGCAGCGGCAACGTCACGTGGCACATCGTCCGCCAGCGGCTCGCGCCCAGGCTGGCCGCGGCTTCCTCGAGGCCGAAGTTGAAGCGCGCCAATCCGATCAACACCATGCGCACCGCGAAGGGCATGAAGAAGGTCGCATGCAGCGCCACGAGGTTGACCAGCGTGAGCGGCACCTTGAGCAGCATGAACATCTGGAGTGCGGCGACGCCGATGACGATGTCGGGCACCAGCAGCGGACTCATGAGCAGCGTGGTCAGCAGATTGCGGTGCGCAAGCGGCCTGCGCAGGACGGCGTAGCCGGCAAGAAAGCCCACCACGGTCGCGCATGCCGCCGCGCACAGCGCCACCGTCAGGCTGTTGAAGATGGCCGCCACAAATTCGCTGCGCTGCGGGATCTGCCGGTACCAGTCCAGGGTGAATCCCTCGAATTTCGCCGGAAAGCTGCTCGCCGTGTTGAACGACCCGCTGATCACGACCAGGGTGGGCGCCAGGATGAACAGGTAGACGACGAGCAGCCAGCCGTAGCCCAGGCGTTTCAGCAGCGTCATGGGCCACGCATCCTTCGGCCGAGCGCCAGGGTCGCGCCGACGATGGCCACGGTCTTGATGATCAGCAGCAGCATCGCGGCGACCGCCGCGAGCTGCCCGTTGAAGGTCGCGAGCATGAACTCCGACACCAGCGTACCGAGCATGTGGCGGCCCGCTCCGCCCAGGTAGTAGGGCGAGATATACGAGCTGGCCGACAGCGCGAATGCGACCACGAGCGCGGACAGCACGCCCGGTAGCGACAGCGGCCAGATCACGTGCACGAAGCGCGACAGCGGCCTCGCGCCGAGGCTGGCGGATGCCTCGAGCAGCGCAGGCGGAATGGCGCGCAGCGCACTGTTGAGCATGAGGATGACCAGCGGCAGTACGAAATGCACGATGCCCACGCTGATGCCGGTCTCGGTGCCGAGTATCTTGGGCACCGGCAGGCCGAGTGCGGCAAGCGGTGCGAGCAGCGGACCGCCGTTCGACAGAAGGATCATCCAGCCGAGCACCACCACCAGCGGCCCCGTGAGGATCGGAAAGGTCGTTCCCATCAGCATGAAGCTGTTCAGACGCGGCGGCAGGCGCCACAGCGCCAGCGCGGTGGGATAGCCGATCAGCAGCGCCACGGCCGTGGCGAGCAGGGCCAGACGGATGGTCCGCCAGATGACCGTCAGGTAGTGCTGCTTGCTGAACACATAGCCATAGTTGTCGAGGCCCGGCCCCTGGAACCGGACGATGTCGTTGGGAGACAGGCTGGCCCACACCGTCGCGCACAGCGGGACCGCGAGGAATGCGATCAGGAGCACGGCAGCGGGCAGCAGCAGCCATGCTGCGGTGCGATCGCGCCGCGGGAGCGATGCCGCGAGAGCGGGCATCGCGGGTGCCTGGGTCAACGCGCGCTCCACATCGGGATGACTTCGGTGTTGAGCTTCTCGGTCCAGGCGGCGCGGTTGTTCATTGCAACCAGCGGGTCCATCAGGCGCAGCTTGTCGATCTTGGCGCCGGTGGTGATCTTGGCCGCCAGCTCCGCCGGGACCTTCGCGGTCCTGTTGGTCGTCCCGGCATAGCCGAGCACCGCGAGCTGCTCCTGTACCCGCGCATCGATCATGAGATCGATGAACACCTGGCCCAGGTCGGCGTTCTTCGTCCCCTTGACCAGCGAGACATAGTTGAGCGCTGCGAGCGAACCTTCCTTCGGCACCACGAAATCGACCGCGTAGCCCTGCGCCTTCATGGTCGCGGTGTAGGCGTCGTTCTCGGTCGCGAGGATCACGTCGCCGGTCTTCTGCAGCGGCGCCCAGTCGGTCCAGAAGTTGGTGAGCTTGGACGGGCGCAGCGTCTTGAGTTTCGTGAACGCCGGCTCCGGATTGGCGGCGCTGCCGCCCAGCAGCTCGGCCATCAGCGCGATGTTGCCCGGCATCATGCTGTGCACCACCGAGAAGTACGCCAGCTTGTCCGCGTACTCGGGCGACCACAGGTCGAGCCAGCTGGTCGGCGCCTTCTTCACCGTCTCGGGCGAATACGTCAGCGCATACGAGATCACCGTGTACGGCGCACCGGGCAGCGTGGTGGCCGTGTCGAGCTGCTTGAGGCTCAGGAGCCGCGGATCGACCTCGGCGTAGCGCGTGATCCGGCTTCGCTCGCACGACTGCAGCAGCCCCTGCCTGTGGCCCGAGGCCGTCAGTTCGTCGGTGCCGAAGAACACATCGATCGACGGGCTGTTGCGCTGCGCCATCAGCTTGTTGTAGCGGGGGCCTTGCGCGCCGATGTCCACCACGACGTCGGCGCCGGTGAGCTTCCTGAGTTCGGGCGCGACGACCTGCTTGATGCCGTCGGCTGCGGTGCCACCCCAGGTTGACACGGTGAGAGTGCGGCCCTGGCCTGCAACCATTGGCGCGCCCGTCTGTGCAGCGGCAAGCCGTGGAAGCAGCAGGCTGCCGGCGCCGAGTGCGACGCCCGCACGAACGAAGTCGCGACGCGATGTGCCGGAATGGGTGGTAACGATGGAACTGAGGGTCATGGGGCGGCCTCGGGCTGGATGAGAAAAGCTCAGTCGGGGTTCGCCGCAAGGGCCGTGCCCAACGTGTCGAGCGATGCGGTGAACTCCGCGCGCAGCCTTTGCTTTTCCGTGTCGTCGAGCCAACTCGCGTCGACGCCTGCCAGGCTGAAGCGCCGTGCTTCCTGATGGCCCCAGCCGCAGGCTGTGCACACGGCGCGGTACGAATGTGCAAGGTTGGTACCGAACATGGCGGGGTTGTCGGTGTTGATCGTGACCGGCAGGCCTTCTTCGACCATGCGCGCAATGCTCCTGAAACGACCCGCGCGCCGCACTTCCGCGCTGGCCAGCGCGACGGTCGTGAAGTACTTGCCTTCGTCGCGTGCACGGCGGACCATGTCGCTGTCGGCCAGCAGGTTGTAGCCATGGTCGAGCCGATCGCAGCCGAGCAGGTCGAGGCAGGTGGCGAAGTTGGACGGCGGCGCCTCGGCCATCGTCTGGTTGTCCTCGCACACATGCGCGGTGCGCTTGAGACCGGCCTGGCCCGCGCGCCGGTAGACCGCGGCGAAACGCTCGGGAGGTCCGTCGCGTTCGGCACCGTCGAGACCGATGCCGACCACCTCGTCTTCGCGGTTCGCGAGGATCGCATCGAGCACCTCGTGGGCACCCCGCTCGTCGATCTGGCGGCCGAACGATGGAATCAGCAGACAGCTCACGCCCCACAGGCGTCGCGCTTGCCGGACGCCGTCGCACAGTCCGTCGATGACCGTGCGATAGGGAATGCCGCGCGCCATGAAGTACTGCGGATTGAAGAACATCTCGGTATGGCGCTGGTTGGCGAGGTTCAGGCCGTCCTCGAGTGCCTCGCATATCACGCGGGCAAAGTCTTCGCGCCTGTTCAAGAACGTGGTGCCCAGGCGAGAGAGCTTGAGGAACTCGTAGAAGTCCTCATACGGATAGAACGCGGCAGCGGAGCGCGGCAGCTCGATGCCGGCGTTGCGCGCGAACTCGTCGTAGGTCGACGGCCGCATGGACCCGATCAGATGCGCATGGACTTCCACCTTGGGAATCATCCCGAGATAGTCATCCAGGGTGATCGCGGCGGCATCGGTGGCTTGCAAGGTCGGACTCCAGGAGAGCGAGACAAGGATGTATCTCGAGCTCGATCGTAGTCGCCGTCAATGATGAAAGAAAGCATCGATTTTGATGTTCAAAGTTCTCCGAATTCGCACATTGAAAGGCCTTCGCAGGGCATGGAAATTGCGACTCGAAGGAGTCCGAATCGGACTGCGACCGAGGCCCGACCATGTTTTCAGAAGCCTTTCTTCACGGCCTTCCCAAGGCCGAACTGCACGTGCACATCGAAGGCACCGTGACGCCGAGACAGCGGTGGGATCTTGCGAAGCGCAACAGCATCGAGCTCCCCTTCTCCACGTTCGAGGAACTGGTGGCCGCGCATGAATACGCGGCGGAGAGCCCCGGCGAGGTGCTTCGCAGATTCCTCGAGCTCTATTACGCGAACCACGTCGTGTTCAAGACCGAGCAGGACTACCGCGACGTCATGTACGAGCACCTGCGGCGTTGTGCAGAAGGCAACATCCGCTATGCCGAGATCTATTTCGGTGCACAGGCCCATCTGGCGCTCGGCGTTCCGCTGCCGGTGCTGATGGGCGGCCTGCGCGCAGGCATCGAGGAAGGTGAACGCGATTTCGGCGTGGCTGCGGGGTTGATCCTCTCGATCAACCGGGGCCACAGCGCCGAAAGCGGCTTCGAGACGGTGCGCTCGATGGTGCCCTACCAGGACATCGTCGTCGGCATCGGCATGGGCGGGCTGGAGCCGGGAAATCCGCCGGAGAAGCACAAGGATGCGTTCGCGTTCGCGCGCGCCGAGGGATGGCATGTGACCTGCCACTGCGACGTCGACCAGGAGGACGCGGTCAAGCACATGTGGCAATGCCTGGACGTGCTCAAGGTGGACCGCATCGACCACGGCATCAACGCGCTCGACGACGCGGCGCTGATCGATGCGCTGAACACGCGCGACATCTACCTCACACCCTGCCCGACGTGGTGGCCGGGCAGCAACGACCCCTATCGCCTCGCGCGCATCCGGCAGATGTACGACGCGGGCCTCAACATCACGCTCAATTCGGACGACCCCGGCATGATGACCAGCGGCATGCTGCACGAACTGCTGCCGCGCGTGACGCGCGAGTGCGCTTTCACCCACGAAGAGATCGGCCACCTGATGGCCAATGCGTTCAAGGGTGCGTGGCTGCCGGATGCGCAGCGCGCCGGCTATCTCCGGCAATTGGAGGCGCACCTGGCGGCCGATCGCACGGCGTCATCGTGATCGGGCTATACCAGCCTGTCCGCCAGCCAGTCGCAGATGAACGCCTGGCCGATGGTCGGGTTGTCGGCCTGGCAATGCGAGGCGCCGGTCTCTTCGGCATCGAAGACGCGAAGTTCGACCGGTACGCCGTGCCGCCTTGCGTGGTCGAAGGCATCGAGTGCGGTCTGGAGACCCAGGAAGTCATGCGTGCCCTGGACGATCAGGTACGGGCATCGAATCCGTGGCAGGAGATCCGCCATGCCGAACTGCAGGCTCTTCTCGACCACGGCGGACGCCGATCCGCAGCCGAACACCCATTGCAGGAAGGCCCAGTCGCCGCTGTCGCTTTCGACTGCCAACCGGTGCGCCAAGGCCGCATGCAGGTTGAAGACCAGGCTGTCGGACACGACGGCCTTCAGCCGCGGTTCGCCCGACGCGGCGCGGGCTGAATACACGCCGCCCAGGCTCGCGCCGTACAGCGCGATGCGTTCGCCGTCGACGTCGCCGCGCGACTGCAGATGGTCGATGCAGCGTGCCACGGGCGTCGCGGTGTCGGAGCGATTCGCCATGCCGCGAAAACGCAGCGCCTCGCCCTGCCCCGGCATGTCGACCGCCAGCAGGGCGAGTCCGCGTGCCAGCGCGGCGCTCGCCATGCGCTGCACCATTTCGTCCTTGCAACCGTCGAGTCCGCCGAAGGCGATCACGACCGGCGGCCTGTGTGCGAGCGAAGCCGGTGCGGGCTTGAGCAGGTACGCGTCCAGCGTCTGGCCGTCGCCGAGTTCGATCGACACGACCTCCCCCGGCGGCGACATCAGGCGCAGGTGCGCGTGGGAGTGGCGCACGACTTCAGCGAAGGTGGTGCGGCGGCGCGCGTCGTCGGGCGCCAGGAACAGCTCCGACACGCGGTGGTAGTTGCTCGCGCGCAGATGATGTGCGCGAGCGGTGGCCACATGCCTCGCAGCCAGGGCCGCATCGGCCCGTTGCGCGTTCTCCTCGGCCATGCGTTGCCATTCGCGGTGCCAGGACGACGCGTCGCCGGGCACCATGCGGCTCGCCGCCAGAAGACATTCGCCGACGGTCGCCGCGCCCTCCTGCGTCGCTCCCAGGATGCGCACGAACTGCTGGCTCCATGCCGGATGCGCGGGCCAGTGCGTCCATCCCTCGGGCTGGTAGCGTGGCACCGCGTCAGAGGACGAATTCACGCGCCTGCCTCATCACTTCCGCCTTGTCGAAGCGGTTGATCTCGTCGACCAGTTCGTTGGTGAACACGTTCGCCGGGTCGCCCAGCTGTTGCGCGAGCTGCGGGTTGTTGGTGCTCTTCGCGGCGATGTCGATGATGGTCTTCCACTCCTGCAGGCTGGACGCGCCCCAGCGCTGGTCGCTGTCGTCGGGCCGGCGGATCAAGTTCTCCTTGCGCTGGCCGAGGATGGTCTCGATCTCCTTGCGGCTTTCCTCGTCGGACTTCGACTTGGACTTGGACTCCGGATAAAGCGCCCAGTGGATGTCGATCGCGCGGGCCAGGTTGGTGTGCGCGAACAGCGTGGACTTGGCGATGGCGCGGCAGATGCCGACGACGTTCTTGCGGTCGTCCTTCAGATCCTTGCGCCTGAAGCCGAACCAGCCCGCGGACAGCTTCGCGTAGGCCGGCGGCAGCGGCAGGTAGCGCAGCGGAAAGCCCACGGCCTCGATGCGGGCCGCGGCGGTGTCGTAGGTCACGACGGCATCCACGTTCCTGCGCGACAGCGCGGTACCGGCCACGCCCGAGTCGCCTACCGCAATGAAGTCGATGTCCGAGGTGGGCAGCCCCAGCTCGGTGAACATGATCTGCAGCGCGACGATGCCGCCATCGCCCTGGTTGCGGATGCCGATCTTCCTGCCCTTCAGGTCGGCGATCGAGCGGATCGGACTGTCCGGCGGCACGACCACCACGTTGGCGTTGCGCGGCAGCCAGTTGTAGGCCGCGACGATGCCCAGCGCGGGCTCCTTCGCCATCGCCGGCAGGAAGACGCCCGGCGCGAGAGACGCCATGTCGGCCTGACCCGTGGCCACCGATACCAGCGACTGGTTCACGCTGCTCATGTTGACGTACTCGATGTCGACGCCCTCGGCTTCGTAGTAGCGCAACTTCGGGTGCCGCCCGCAGGTCACGAAGGCCTGCTGCGCATCGACCACGCCGACCGGGTTGGCCGCACGGAATACGCGCTTGCCCTGTGCACGGGCGGACAACCCCGCGCCGAAGGCGCCGAGGCCTGCGAGTGCGGTCGCACCCTGGATGAAATCTCGTCTGTGGATCATGGGGTCCTCGCAAGGAGTGGATTGGGAAATGAGGCGTTCAGGCGCTGACGGTGCGCTGCGATGTGTCTGCGGGCATCCAGCTCAGCACGCGTCGCCGCACGGCGCGAAGCAGCGCCGTGAGCGCGATGCCGATGAGCGACAGGATGATGAAGACCGCGAAGCTGCCGCCGGTGTCCATCTGCGCATCCATCTGCAAGATCATCACGCCGAGCCCCGCCTGGGCGCCGACGAATTCGCCGACCACCGCGCCCACCACCGCGAAGGCGGCGGCCATGTCCAGCCCCGCGAAGATGTAGGGCAGCGCACTCGGGAACTTGGCCTTGGTGAAGATCTGCCAGCGCGTGGCCGACAGCGAGCGCAGCAGGTCGATGCGGTCGGTGTCGATCGCCTTGAAGCCGGCGATGCTGGTCACGAGCACCGGGAAGAAGGTGATCAGGCAGACGATGGCCACCTTCGAGCTCATGCCGAAGCCCAGCCACATCACGATGATCGGCGCGACCGCGACCTTGGGCAGGCTCTGCAGCGCGGCCACGTAGGGGCGCAGCAGGATCTCGACGAATTCGATCTCCGAGATCAGCACGCCCAATGCGAGTCCGATGGCGCTGCCGAGCACGAAGCCGACCAGTATCTCGGCCAGCGTGAAGAAGGTGTGGAACCAGAAGCCGTCCTTCGCGAACGGGCTCGCGTTCAGGCCCCGGTACATCGCCATCAGCACGTCGCTCACCGGCGGCAGCATGAACTTCGGCACCTCGAAGAAGCGCACGCCGAACTCCCAGAACGCCAGCAGGAACACCAGCAGCAGGAGGGAGTTGAAACGCATCGAACGGAACGGGCGGCGCCAGTCGGGTGCGGCGCGAGCCGCGCGTGACGGCAGGGGAATGTCTGAAATGTCGGAGGCCACGATGGGGTTCCTTGCAGGCTCAGTCGAACGAGCCGGTGTGGTTGAAGAGTTCGCGGATTTCATGGGCCACCGCAGCAAAGGACGGCAAGCCCATCGCGTCCATGCCGCGCGGGCGCGGCAGGTCCACGCGGATGACCCGCTCCAGCGAGCCGGGACGCGGCGTCATGACGAACACCACGTCGCCGAGAAAGATCGCCTCGGGAATCGAGTGCGTGATGAGGATCACGGTCTTGCCGCTCTCGCTCCAGATGCGCTGCAGTTCGAGGTTCATCTGCTCGCGCGTCATGGCGTCGAGCGCGCCGAAGGGCTCGTCCATCAGCAGGATCTTGGGGTCGTGCAGCAGCGCCCGGGCGATCGAGGCGCGCTGCTGCATGCCGCCGCTGAGCTGACGCGGCAGCTTGTGCTCGAAGCCGTCGAGGCGGACCATGTGCAGCAGGTCCATGGCGCGTGCGCGGGCCTTTTTCATGTCGAGGCCCAGCACTTCGGCCGGCAGCATGACGTTCTCGAGGATGGTCCGCCAGGGCAGCAGGATCGAGCTCTGGAACACCACGCCGACGTCGCGTCGCGTGCCGCGGATCGGCTGCCCGTCCATCGTCACGCTGCCTTCCGAATAATCGAGCAGGCCCGCGACGATGCGCATGAGCGTGCTCTTGCCGCAGCCGCTCGGACCGACCACCGACACGAAGCTGCCCTTCTCGATGCTGCAGTTGATGTCGCTGAGCGCCAGCACGCCGCCGGCACCGCGCTCGCCGAAGGTCTTCGACAGGCCCTTGATCTCGATGTAGCTCATGGTTGCGTGGCTCCTTGGCGTGGGGATTCGGGATGACCGTCGATGAAGCGGATGACGGCCTGCGCGACATCGGTCGGCGCCTGCAGGCAGGTCGCATGGCCGACGCCGGGCAAAAGCACCCACTGGCTGTTCGCGATCTGGTTGGCGAGGTCGAAGGTCAGACGGGCGGGGACGACCTGGTCGCTGTCGCCGGCCAGCAGCAGCGTGGGCGACTGGATGGCCGACAAGGGCAGATCCAGCGTGTCCGCGACCGCGGCGGACCGGCGCTCGGCGCGTTCCGAGCGCGGCTGCACGCGGGAGAAGATGTCCCGCAGCGCCGGTCTTTGCACGAGAAATTCCTCGGGAAAGAACACGCGCGCCAGGTCGTGCGCGCTGCCGGGCAACCCGCGGCGCAATTCCTGGATATGCCGGCTTCCTTCTGGATTCAGCGCAAGCAGCGAACTCGGCAGCGCCCAGGTGCTGCCGAGCACGAGGCGGTCGACGCAGTCCGGATGGCCGGCTGCAAGCGCCTGCGCCACGCGGCCTCCGAACGAACTGCCGAAGACATGGGCGCGGCCGATGCCGAGCCCTGCGAGCAGCGCCTTCGCGTCCAGCGCCAGCTGTGCGAGCGTCGCGGGCACCGGTGGCGACGTGGTCTCGCCGCAGTCGCGCTGGTCGTAGGCGATCACGGTGAAGCGGCTTGCAAGATGCGGCGTGATGTCGTCGAACATCTGGCGGCTTGCTTCGGCGCCGTGCAGGAGCAGCAGCGGCGGCCCGTCGCCGCTGACCGTGCAGGCGGTCATGGCGTCGCCGGTGGCGATGTAGCGGGTCATGGCTGCGGCGCTTCTTCGGCTTCTTCGGCCGCTTCGCTCTCTTCGTCCAGCCAGAACGTGAGCTCGATCTTCAGCCCCTTCGGATCGCGGACGAAGACCTGGTGCAGCGGCCAGCCCGGCACCGGCGCCTCGTCGTAGGCGATGCCATGCGACGACAGGTGTGCGCGCGTCGCCTGCAGGCCGTGCGATCGAAAGGAGATATGGTCGAGCGGCCCGGTCAGCGGAACGCCCGCCGGCGGCAGCGGATCGGGCAGGTCCGCGATCGCATAGAGATGCACGATCGGCTGGCCGCCGGCATAGAGCCAATGGCCCGGCGCCGGAATCTCCGGACGCGCACCGACCGTCAGGCCGATGTGCCGGGTGTAGAAGTCGCGCAGCACGTCGAGTTCCGACGTGGTGCAGCGGATGGTGTAGTGATGCAGGGCGCTGACGGGCATGGGAGCTCCTGGGGTGTTGCGTCGGGTCAGGCGCCCAGCAGCTTGTCGAGGACCGACGCGAGCTCGGCGGCCGGGTCGCCGGGGGTCCAGGGCATGCGCCATGCAACGTGGCCGTCCGGGCGCACCAGCACGGCACCGCGCAGCCCGATCAGCAGGCCTTCGGACTCGCATTCGGCTTCCATCTGGCGGACCTCGATCGGCAGGCCGCGCGCCTCGGCGACGTGCGCCGCCGCCTCCTTCCAGGCCTCGGCCTTCATGCCGACGACCAGCACGAAGTTCTTGTCGAACCAGTCCAGCGTCGATGACTTGCGCGCGAGGTCCAGCCAGATGTGGGGGAAGCGGCCGCCGGGGCGATCGCTGGGCTCGTAGTGGCGCGTCCGCAGCGCCGGTCTCGCGGTGCCGTCGGGGATCACGGCCCCTTCGTCGTAGCTGAAGCCCAGGCTCTGGCCGACGCTGTGGACGTGGTTCTCGGTGTCCTTGATCCAGAAGTTGATGCGGTCGATGTTGCCGCTGCGAAACGCCTTGTCCGTCTCGAGGAAGCGCATCGTGTTGGCATAGCTGAAGTCGGCATTCGATTCGGCCACCGGGCGCCGCTCGAGGTCGTAGCTCTCGACCAGGCTCAGGCCGGCCTTGCCCTTGAGCACCAGGTTCAGCTTCCATGCGAGGTTGTGCGCGTCCTGGATGCCGGAGTTCATGCCGTAGCCGCCGCTCGGCGGAAAGCGGTGCGCGGCGTCGCCGACCAGGATCACGCGCTTCTTCTGGAAGCTGCTCGCCACCTGCCGGCTCAGCCGCCAGACCGACCGGTTGATGACCTCGACGTCGAGATCGGGAATGCCGGTGTGGATGCGGGCCAGCTTGACGACCTCTTCATCGGTGCGGGCGCCGGGCCGCTCGTCCTTCTCGCTGCCGATGCGGATCAGGCTCAGCCAGCGGTCCTTTCCGTTGGTGTTGAGGACCGAAGCCATCGGCACATTCGGGTCGCGCGGCACGACACGGAATGCGGCCGTGTTGGCCGCGCCGCGGATGCGCGACAGGTCGGCCTTCCAGTATTCGTTGGCCATCACGGCGAGCGTCGACGGGCCGCGCATCTCGATGCCGCTCACGCGCCGCACGCTGCTGCCGGCGCCGTCGGCCGCGATCAGGAACTGCGCGTCCCAGCGCATCGTCTCGCCGGTCTTCAGGTTGCGCGCCGTGACCTGGACGCCGTCCGCCGCTTCGACGTAGTCGACGAATTCGGTCGAGTAGTGGATCTGCCCGACCGTGGTCTCGCGCGCCAGCTCGAGCAGTTCTTCCTCGACCGCGTCCTGCGAGAGGATGCATTTCCAGGCCGGCGACTGGCCGACGTTGACCTCCGGAAGCGTGCGCCCGTATTCATGGCCAGCCATCGCATCGACGAAGGCGAACATGTCCGAGTTGTCGGGCAGGCCGCGGGCCCGCATGCGGTCCTCGATGCCCCATTGCCGGAAGATTTCCATCGTGCGGCTCCAGCAGCCGCGCGCCTTCGGATGGTCGGTCGTGCTCGACGCGCGCTCGACCAGCACGTAGTCGATGCCGAAGCGGTTCATGAGGATGGCCATCGAGAGACCGACCGGGCCGGCGCCGACGATGAAGACCGAGGTTCGCCTGGAAGGCGTCGAATGGGATGAGGATGTCATGGGTGCTCCGGGGAAGATTCGTGGATGGATCGATGGCTCATGGGCGGCTGGAAGTGTCCAGCGTGTAGTGCAGGTCCGGCGCCGGAATCACCCATCGCGCGGCGAGCGACGCGAGCATGCGCACCGCCAGCACCTCGTGCTCGCGCCATCTGCCGCGCGTGCCGAACACGTTGAAGGTCGCGATGCACCGGTTGCCCTGCAGCATCGGTACGTTGATCGCCGCATTCAGGCCGAGAGGCGCCATCTGGTCGTAGTCGTCGAACAGCTCGGCCAGCACCTCGCTGCCTTCCGCGATGACGACACGCCCCTCGCCGAAGAGCGTCCGGGTCCAGTCGGTCAGCAGCTTGCGCTTGCGGCCCGAGACCGGAAACTTCCCGCCGTTGGACGAATACAGCCGTTGCAGCTGCACCTCGTTGGGCGGATCGTTCGCGGTCGTCACGTTGAGGTTGATGCTGAAGACGCCGGGGCCGACCAGCAGCCGGCGGAAGGCGTCGATCTGGCGCATGGCGCTTTCGAGGTCCCTGGCGTCCGACAGCTCGTCGAACAGGTTCAGGCAGATGGCGGGGGGCAGCATGGGTGGTTCTCCAGAAATTCCGGTCAGCGGCCGACGGCGTAGCCCTGCATGCCTCGGGCGTTGGCTGCGGCGCGCAGCACGATGCGGCCGGAGCGATCCCTTTCCCGTGTGCAGGCGGACAAGCGGCTTTCGGACCAGGGTGCGCCGACCATCACGGCATGGCCGAGCGCGCCCAGCCGTTCGAGCACGTCGGCGTCGAAGCGGGACTCGATGGTCAGCGCGTTCAGGGTCGTGCTGCGCGGCCAGAACGAACCCGGGTAGTGCTTGACATGCCAGGCCGGCGCGTCGATGGCTTCCTGCAGGTTCATGCCGTAGAGCGCATGCCTCAGGAAGAAGGCAGCCGACCATTGGTCCTGCTGATCCCCGCCCGGCGTGCCGAAGGCCATGTACGGCACGCCGTCGCGCAGGGCGAGCGACGGCGACAGCGTCGTGCAGGGCGCGACCCGCGGCGTCAGCGTGTTGGCCAGGCCTTCGTCCAGCCAGGTCATCTGCAGTCGGGTGCCCAGCGCAAAGCCCAGCGCCGGAATCGCAGGGCTCGACGACAGCCAGCCGCCCGATGGCGTGGCGGCCACCATGTTGCCGTGCCGGTCGATCACGTCGATGTGGCAGGTGTCGCCGATGAATATCTCGCGGTCGGCCCATTCGGCCACCGGCGGCAGCGCCGCGAAGGTCGGTTCGCCCACGCCGTAGCGCGTGTCGGCCGAACGCAGGGTGCGTGCGCTCACGCCGAGGTCGGGCAGCGTGGCGGCCGCACCGAGCGGCATGCCAGGGCGCAGCTGCGCCGAGGCGCGTCCCGGGTCCACCTGCGACCAGCGGGTGCGCGCGTAGTCGTCGGTCAGGAGAGCCTGCTGCGCGTGCCGTTGTGCATCGGGAGCGACGCCGTACCAGGCGAGGCGATCGGCCAGTGCGAGCTTCGCGGCTTCGGTCACGCTGTGCACGAACGGCGCGCTTCCCGGCGCGTGGCGCTCGAGCCCCGCGTGGCGCAGCATCGCCAGTTGCTGGAGCAGCATCGGACCCTGGCTCCAGAAGCCGCACTTGGCGACCGTGAAGCGGCCGAAGTCGGCGGTCAGCGGTGCCTCGACCGCAACCGGCCATTCCGCCATGTCGTCGAGGCGCAGCAGGCCGGTGTGCCGTTCGCCGCTGCTGTCGCGCACCGCCTGCGTCCTGCAGTACGCGTCGATCTCCTGGGCGACGAAGCCCCGCTGCCAGATGCGGATGGCGGCGTCGATCTCGCCGGTGCGGGTCGATGCCTCGCGCTGCGCGGCTTCCACGATGCGCGTGTAGGTCGCGGCCAGCGCCGGCCAGCGGAACAGCGAGCCCGGCGCCGGCACCCGGCCGTCCACCAGCCAGACATCGGCCGACGAGGTCCACTCGCCGAGAAACAGGTCGCGCACGCCCAGGATCGCCTGCGACAGCCGCGGCGCCACCGGAAAGCCGTCGCGGGCATAGCCGATGGCCGGCGCCAGCACGTCTGCCAGCGACCAGCTGCCCTGGTCGCGCAGCAGGGTCAGCCATGCGGGGAATGCACCGGGCACGGTCGCCGCGAGCAGGCCGATGCCCGGCACCTGCTCGAAGCCCTTCGCCTTGAAGGCGGCGGGTGTCGCCTGCGCCGGCGCCCAGCCCTGGCCGTTGACCGACGCCATGCGCTGCGCGGATTCGCTCCAGAACAGGATCGGCACCTCGCCGGCCGGGCCGTTGAGATGCGGCTCGACGACCTGCAGCGCGAAGCCGCCCGCCACGGCGGCATCGAACGCATTGCCGCCCCGCTCCAGGACACCCATGGCCACCTGCGAGGCCAGCCAGTGGGTGGACGAGGCGACACCGAAGGTGCCTGTGATCTCGGGACGTGTGGTGAACATGTCCGGAAGTCTAGGAGCCTAGAATTCTCTTTTCTCGCAATATTCTGATGTTGCTATAACCATTGAGTTAATCGACAGCATGCAGCCGATCGGACACGACCGCGCCGAACTCCTTCGGCACACCCTGCTCTCGCGACTGAAGCTGCGTCACCTGTCGCTGCTGCAATCGATCCAGCGCAACCAGACCTTGAGCCGCGTCGCGGTCGAGTTGCGGCTCAGCCAGCCCGCCATCACCAAGAGCCTCCACGAGATCGAGGAGATCTTCATGACGCCGCTGTTCACCCGCACGCGGCGCGGCCTGGTGCCCACGCCGGCAGGCGAAGCGGCGCTCAACTACGCGCTGGTGTCGCTGGCCGACCTGGAGTCGACCAGCAAGATCCTGACGGCCATCGACACCGGGCTGACCGGCCGGGTCCGAATCGGCATGACGCCGCACGTGCCCGAAGCGCTGCTGTCGGCGAGCTTCGCCCACCTGCTGGGCCAGACGCCGCGGGTGGCCGTGATGGCGAAGGAAGGCACGACCGACGAGTTGGTGGCGGCACTGACCGCGCGGGAGCTGGATTGCGTGATCGGCCGGTCGCTCCACGCCCACACCGACATCCACATCACCCAGGAGGCGATCTACCAGCAGGTGCCCTGCATCCTGGTGCCGACCCGCAGCCGCGCACGGCTGTCGAAGGGCCCGCTGGACTGGCGTCGCCTGGCCGGGCTGGACTGGATCATGCCGCCGCCCAACACGCCGATGCGGCGGACCTTCAACGCGATCTTCCTGGGCGCTGGCGTTGCGCCGCCGGCGCCGATCGTCGAGACCTCGTCGCTGAAGACCATCGAGGCCGTGCTCCGGCGCGAACCCAACGCCGTCACGATCCTGGCGCGCGACGTGGCGGCGGAAATCGGCCTCGACGGATCGTGTGCGCCCCTGCCCTACGAGCTGTCGTGGAACCTGCCGCCGATCAGCTTCTTCGTGGCGCAGAGCATCGCGCAGCAACCGACTGTGCGTCTGCTGGCCAACGCGATACGGGAGGCGGCCGCGAGATTGCCGGCGTCCTGAGCGACTTGCGCGGCCCAGGATCCGCCGGGCACCTCACGGCCTTGCCGAACGTGTCCTGCAGTCAGGCGCGCATCCCCGCTGCGGGACTACTGGACAATTTCCTCGCGCCGAGAAACAAGGAAATTCTCGAACCACCCCGGGAATTCATCAGCGGGCATGGGCTTGGCAATGAAATAACCTTGGGCGATGTCGCAGCCAAGCCGCTTGAGTTCGTTCCAGGCCTCCTGAGTTTCCACGCCTTCCGCCACCGCCTTGCGCCCGAGGTCATGCAAAAGATCGATGGTCGAACGCACGATCATTGCATCATCCTTGTTCTTGCACATGCTTCGCACAAAGGACTGGTCGATCTTGATGCAACTGACTGGCAGCTTCTGCAGGTAGCTCAGCGACGAGTAGCCCGTCCCGAAGTCGTCGATGTGCAATGGGACGCCCATCTGGCGCAAGCTATTCAGTATGTCGAGTGCCTGGACGGCATCTTCCATCAAGCTGCTCTCGGTAATCTCCAGCTCAAGCGCTCCCGCCGCCGCATCGTGCTGCGCCAGCATGCGACACAACGTCTTCAGGAAAGCGTCGTTGTGCAGACTGCGCGCCGACAGGTTCACCGCGATGGGGACGACGCATCCCTGGTGTGTCCATTTGGCATTGAGCTTCAAGGCAAATTCGATCATCCATTCGGTCAGCGGCTTGATGAGCCCCGTCTGCTCGGCGAGCGGAATGAATTCACCTGGAGTCAGGAACCCGTGCCTGGGATGCTGCCATCGCACGAGCGCCTCGACGCCACATACACGCCCGCTTGCCATCTCTACCTTGGGCTGAACATAGCACCTGAGATCGCCGTGCTCGATGGCTTGTCGAAGCTCTCCAGCAAGGCCTAGTCGCTGTCGCTGGTCCGGATCGTACGACGGTTCGAAGAACGCATAGCCAACGCCGCGCCGCTTTGCGTGATACACGGCCAGATCCACACAGCGATATAGGTCATGGGGAGCACTGCCGTGATCTGGATAGAGTACGACGCCAGCTTTCACGGAGAGATCCAGCGAGAGATCGGCTATAGCGAACGGCTGCGCAAACACCCGTTCGATGTGCGCGGCAAACGACAGTGCGAGGTGCCGATCGAATCCGGGCAGCAGTACCGCAAACTCGTCGCCGCGCAAGCGTGCGATCTTGGCGTATGTCGGAACGGCGTTCTGAAGCCGTTTGCCGAACTCTTGCAGAACACGATCACCGTTGGCGAAGCCGAGCGCGTTGTTGATCTCGCGAAGCCGTTCGATGTCGATCTGGAGAAGGGCAAACCTTGCTGCAATGCCGTCGCCGGCGGTCATGGCTTCGACAAGATTGGCAGTGAACTGCACTTCGTTCGGCAGGCCCGTCAGTGCATCCTGATGGGTCATGCGATGAATCTCCAGCTGGATGCGCCGCTGATC
>CAIQMJ010000681.1 GCA_903872875.1 uncultured Variovorax sp. | reverse complement strand
CCCGCATGTCGAAGAGCAGCTGAACCTCTGCTTCCTTCATGTCGTAGAGCTCGGCGAGTTCCTTGTTAGAAAAATTGTCCCGCTTCTGCTTGGCCAGCATCATGTTGGCCTGGGCGTCCCAGCTGTAATCAGCTCGAATATCCTTGGTTATCTGCAGCCTGGCTTCTAAGCGATCAATCTCCTTTTCTTCACAGTGAGGTAACACCGCAATATCAATGTGCTGGAAGTGTCCATACTTGCCAGGATCTTTATGCAAGAGTTCTCGCCAAGTAGCAAGACGACGGTTGCCGTTTACCACAAAGCCGTTTTCATCGAGCAAGATGGGATTGACCTGCTGATTGGCTGTGTCATCGAAAAAACCTGCCAAGTCCGCTTGTTTGGCAAGTTGCAACAGAAGCTTGTGCTGAGCCTCTTGGGCATCCCAAAGCTCAGGGTCTCCGCTAAACATATCTGCACGGGCCTTGGGATCCTTGGCGAGAGACTCCACCTGCAATGAAGCCGTGCGACCGTTGACCAAGCGATACTTGGGAAGAGAAATGGGGACCCGAACAATCGGAATATCGATGGTCTTACCTTGGAACACCACCCGCTCAGTGGCGCCAAGGGGATTGGCCAGAAGTTTTGTGAATTCTTCGGTGCGTTTGGGTTTGGGCCATCCAAACCGCGAGCCTACTTCCATCTGCGGGTTCTGGTTGTCTGTCATTCTCACTCCAAGGCGTAGACAAGGGTCGGAACGTGGTAGGCCTTCTTAAAAATATCCAACTCACGTTCGAGGCGTTTAGCTTGTGCGATGTTCTTGCCAATCACTCTGGCAACTTCTTGTGAGGGCACGACGATGGCCGCACTGCTGATGGCGTTGTCGAAGTACAGTACTTGCAGCTTGATGATGTCTGCATAGATGCGGGCCACGTTGCCCGTTTGCAGACAAAGGCCCACATTGTCTTTGCTCGAAGTAATGGTCATATCAGAGTCTTTGGAGACCTGGACCTCACCCGACCAACCCAACGTCTTTAACGCAGTTAGGAAGGCATCACGAATCTTAGTGGCCGAGCCTTCTGTCGGCTTGATCGTGATAGCGGCGATGGCTGCCTCGACATCCTTTTGGTGCCCTTTAGGGACCGACTTATCCCCTGCACAATGGCTGTACTTGTAGAACTTCACTCGCGCCCCTCAGTTTTATATCCCTCTGGTGCTCGGGACAAGCTACTTTGAGTGTGGTCATAAACGGGCTTGTTATGCGGTCGGTAGCGAATCGTGCCATCGAGCGTTTCCTGCAACCTCTTGTGCCCTGTCTTGGCGTAGCCTGAATTGAGCTCACAACCCCAGAAACGACGGGCATGCAGCGCTGCCGCCACACCTGCTGAGGCCACGCCCGCAAACGGATCAAAAACTAAGTCGCCAGGGTTGGTCAGGGAGAGCACCAGCCGCTCTATCAGGCCCACAGGAAACTGGCAGGGGTGATCCGTCTTTTCAACGTGATTGCCCTTGACATTCGGGATGTTCCACACGTCCTCTGGGTTTTTCCCGAGAGGGTTACCCGAGAACTCGCCTTGATTTGGACCCTTGAAGTGTTTCTTGCCGGGGTACTTGGCAGGCACTCGAACGATATCCAGATTGAAAGTATATTTGTCCTTGCTGCTTTGGGTTTTGGTGTACCAAAGAACGACTTCATAGCGGCCGGAAAAGCGTTTCTGAGCGTGCAGTCCATGCCCAAAGTGCCACACAATCCGGTTGCGAAGCTGCAGTCCATGTCGCTTAAAGATTGGCGCAAACTCGATGTCGAGAGGCCAAATTTGGTTGTCATCGACATAGGTGCCTACCTGCCAGCACAGGGAGCCGCCGGGTTTGAGCCTAGGAACAAGCTCATCGATGATCTGCTCTTGCCACTGCAAGTATTTCTCCAGCGTCTGAGGAATTTCGTACTCCTTCCCGATGTTGTACGGCGGCGAGGAGACGACCAGATCGAAGAGAGGGATATTGGGCAGAAGCTTGAGCAGCCCCTCGATCTTGCCCTGCCACAACGCGTAATCGTGTGTCAGCAGCTCGGAAGCGCCCTGAAGCTTGCTGGCCCTCAAGTGGTGAGCCGTCGAAGCAAGCTCCAACGGTTTGAATTCGTTCAGTTTCACTGGGCTCTATTGTTGACGCCTCTCACCAGCTCGACGGGCGGGCCAGTGAACGGCTTAATGTGTAAGGTGGGCCTGGTTGCAGAGGCATGTCGTTGCGCGCACTGGTGCATTAGTTGGCCGGCCCTGAATATGTGCGATACCTGAAGACTCAGCGTGCCGGTTTTTACTTCACCGACATCTTGACTCGCTCCAACTGCCTGTGCTGTTGCACTAGTGTACCGGGGCTACTCAAGTTCAACCTCGGCCCCATCCCCAGGGAGGTAGCCTCGCTTCTACGCGTCACTCCTGTGACTTGCTATCGGTCAGGCAAGGTCCGCGCCTACTTCTGCGCACACGCTCTCCACAACAGCAGCTACCTCATGCAAGAAGGAGTTCCGATCTGGAGAGGGGTTATGTCTGGAATCGGTGCTGCGCGCTCGTAGATGCTCTCACCAATGATTGACGCGCGCGCCTAACTGGACCCGCGCCCCGATTGATGAAATGCCGATTGCCATTCGGGCAATGCGTTCGGCTCGAATACGGCGGGCAGCGAGGTCTTGGGGCTTGGG
>CAIQMJ010000680.1 GCA_903872875.1 uncultured Variovorax sp. | reverse complement strand
TCTCGTAGGCGTAGGTCGCCAGCAGCTTGGACAGCTCTTCCGACTTCTCGATCGAGACGGTGCCGACCAGGATCGGCTGGCCGCGCACATGGCAGTCGGCGATCTGCTTGAGGATGGCCTCGTTCTTCTCGCGCTCGGTGCGATAGACCTCGTCGTCGTCGTCGATGCGCTGGATCGGACGGTTGGTCGGGATTTCCGACACGCCCATCTTGTAGATGTCGTCGAATTCCTGGGCCTCGGTCGAGGCCGTGCCGGTCATGCCCGACAGCTTCTTGTAGAGGCGGAAGTAGTTCTGGATCGTCACCGAGGCCAGGGTCTGGTTCTCGGGCTGGATGTCGGCGCCTTCCTTGGCCTCGATGGCCTGGTGCAGGCCTTCCGACAGGCGGCGGCCGGTCATCATGCGACCGGTGAACTCGTCGATCAGGATCACCTCGCCGCCCTTGACGATGTAGTCCTTGTCGCGCGTGTACAGCACGTTGGCGCGCAGGGCCTGGTTGACGTGGTGCACCACCGAGACGTTGGCCGCGTCGTACATGCCGGCCGTGTCTTCGGCCAGGTGGCCGCCGGCGATCAGCATTTCCTCGATCTTCTCCTGGCCGTCTTCGGTCAGGATCACCTGGCGCTGCTTTTCGTCGTGATCGTAGGTGGTCTTGTCGAGGATCAGCTCCTTCACCAGCACGTCGATGGTTTTGTAGAAGCTGCTGCGGTCCTCGGTCGGGCCCGAGATGATCAGCGGGGTGCGGGCCTCGTCGATCAGGATCGAGTCGACCTCATCGACGATCGCGAAGTTGTGGCCGCGCTGGACCATCTCGTCGACGCTGTAGACCAGGTTGTCGCGCAGATAGTCGAAGCCGAACTCGTTGTTGGTGCCGTAGGTGATGTCGCTGCGATAGGCGCGCTGGCGCTCGCCCTGCGACAGACCGTTGACGATCACGCCGTAGGACAGGCCCAGGAAGTTGTAGACCTGACCCATCCAGTCGGCGTCGCGGCGGGCCAGATAGTCGTTGACGGTGATGACGTGGACGCCCTTGCCTTCCAGGGCGTTCAGGTACGTCGGCAGGGTGGCGACCAGCGTCTTGCCTTCACCGGTGCGCATCTCCGAGATGCCCGAGAAGTGCAGCACCATGCCGCCCACCATCTGGACGTCGAAGTGGCGCATGCCCAGCACGCGCTTCGAAGCTTCACGCACCACTGCGAAGGCTTCGTTCAGGATGTCGTCCAGCGTCTGGCCGTTGGCCAGGCGGTCCTTGAACTCGGCGGTCTTGGCCTTCAGGGCCTCGTCCGACAGGGCGGCGTATTCCGGCTCCAGCGCATTGATCTTGGCGACCCGCGCCTGGAAGGTCTTGACCTTGCGTTCGTTCGAAGAGCCGAAGAGCTTTTTGGCGAGACCAAGCATGCAGGGGGAATCCGAAAGGGACGTTTTGACGAGGAGGCCGGCGCTAAGGCTGTGCGGCCTCGACTACGGAATATGGAGTCGCACGGGATCACCGGAAAATTCCGCTATTCC
>CAIQMJ010000679.1 GCA_903872875.1 uncultured Variovorax sp. | reverse complement strand
GCCAGTTCGACCTCTACTGGAACAGCGCCGCCACTGTGCCAATCGAATACGTCGCCGCACGGTCGGCGCCCGCGCACGCGCTGCGCGATCGCTTCGAGGCGCTGACCCAGTCTGCATCGGCTCCGGCGCTGGCTGGTGCCGATGTACCCGACGCGCTGGGCCGCTCATCGGTGGCGAAGGAGTTCGCTGCCGGCCGTGTGCATCTGGCGTGGGGCGACGGGGAATCCTACGCGGACCTGCCTGGCAAGGCGCTTTCCGCATCACAGACCCAGGGAAGACAAGAGCATGGCTCCAACCTCGTGAGGCTCAATGCCTTGGAGCACATCCGCGCCGCATCGGTGGAGATACTGCTTACTTCACCCTATTTCATTCCAGGGCGAACCGGCGTGAACCTCCTCGCCGAAGCGGCCCGCCGGGGTGTCAAGGTCAGCGTGTTGACCAACTCACTCGCTTCGACCGATCAGCCGCTCGTACACGGGGCCTATCGGCGCTATAGACCAGCGCTCCTGACGGCCGGTGTTGCACTGTTCGAGTTGAGCCCGCAGCGCGCCGGGCGCGAAGAGCAGCGCAAACTCTTTGGACTGTCCGTGGGGGGATTGCATACCAAATCGCTGGTGATCGACAGAAAGGAGTTGTTCGTCGGGTCGATGAATTTCGATCCCCGCTCCGATCGCATCAACACCGAAAGCGCGCTGGCGATCCATGTCGCGGAAGTTGCCGAAGATGCTGCTCGCCTGGCTGCATTGTCCAAGATGCAGGCGGCGCATCAATTACGGCTGTCCGACGGACAGACGCTCGAGTGGATCACACCGGCCGGCGGCGAGGGCCTCATTCATCCAGACGAACCCGAGTCGGAATTCTGGCAAAAGATCTGGTTGTTGCTCACCAGTGAATTCGCGCCGGAAGGTTGGCTGTAACGCGCTGTTGCTGCAATGTGCTTTTTGAGAAAGCTCCCCTCGAGCGAGACCTGCGAAGATGCGCACGGCTTCGACCAACAGCGCTTGCGCTTCGGCGCCCGGAAGACGCGGGTCTTCGCCGGGCGCCCCAGGCACTACGACGGCACGTTCTTGCACGCCTTCAACTGTGCTTCGTACCGTGCCTTGCGCCAGCGGTTTTCTCCCGGCGTGGTCAACGCGCGCGGACCATGGTCCAGCGGCAGCACGAGTGGCGGCGGCGGGCAGTTCGGCGAGCCTTTACCCGCCAGCGTATCGGCGCGACGTTCGGATGCCGCGACCTGCTGGGCCTTGCGCGCTTTCTCGATGACCTGGAAATCGGGGCCCGCCATAGCGGGCAAGGCCGCACCCAAGGTCAGGGCGCCGACAAGAATGAGGAATGACTTTTTCATGATGAACTCCTGGAATTGATCGGAAGGAAACAAACGCGAGCCGTGACGCTCGCTAACCGCCGATCAATCCAGCCACCGGCAGTACAGGATGCGCACTGGCAACCGGGCGTACCGACCTCCCGCGTCGAAATATTCCCCGTCCGGTACCGGCGCCACATGCACCGGCCACGCCGTGGCCTCATGTTCGCGACATTCGCCGCCGACCTCGTGCAGCGATGGCCCCGGGGCGCTGTAGCACAGCGCGCAGGGCATGGCATCCATGGCCACAGGCATGGTGGCCACGCCCATGACCGCGACGGCAACAGGTCCCGTCGTGACTGGAGTGACTGCGCGTGCCGTCCGCCCTTCGTCCTGCGAAACAGGCATCGACGCCTGCGCTGCCGTGGCGAACAAAGCCAGGAACAGGGATAGGAGCACCACAGCGCCAAAAAGAGCGCGCCGCAGCCGCGGGCGATCAGGCTGGGCCACGGCCTTTTCTCCAGAACGCGCGGCGAGGCGGGTGCCGATCGCGAGGTTCGCGCGGACGCCGCATCAGCAGGTAGGCCGCGGGAATGACGAACATCGACAGCAACGGGGCCGTGATCATCCCGCCCACCATCGGCGCGGCGATGCGCTGCATCACCTCCGAGCCGGTGCCTGTTCCCCACATGATCGGGAACAGGCCCGCCAGGATGACCGCCACCGTCATCGCCTTGGGCCGCACGCGCAGCACCGCGCCTTCTCGGATCGCGTCCAACAGGTCGTTGGTGCCCGACTTGCCCTCGTCGATGCGCTCGTCCCAGGCATGCTTCAGGTACAGCAGCATGATCACGCCGAACTCCGCCGACACCCCCGCGAGCGCGATGAAGCCGACCGCGCCGGCGACAGACAGGTTGTAGCTGAGCAGGTAGAGGAGCCAGATGCCCCCGACCAGGGCGAACGGCAGCGCCGCCATGATCAACAGGGCTTCGTCGAAGCGCTTGAAGGTCAGGTACAGCAGCACGAAGATGATCAGCAGCGTGAACGGCACCACCACCTTCAGCTTCGCCGTGGCGCGCTCCAGGAACTCGAACTGGCCGGACCATGACACCGCGTAGCCCGGTGGCAGCTTCACCTCCTTCGCGACGACGCGCTGCATGTCCTGCACCGCCGAACGCAGGTCCCTGCCGCGAATGTCCACATAGACCCAGCCGGACAGCCGCGCGTTCTCGCTGCGGAGCATGGGTGGCCCGTCGGTGACACGGATGTCCGCTACGTCGGAGAGCACCAACCGAGCGCCACGCTCGGTGACGATCGGCAGAGCCCGCAGTTGCTCCAGCGAGTCGCGGATTTCCCGTGGATAGCGCACGTTGATCGGGAAGCGCTGCAGTCCCTCGACCGTCTCGCCGATGTTCTCGCCGCCCACCACCGAGGCGATGACCGATTGCACATCGGCGATGTTCATGCCGAACCGCGCCGCCTCGTCACGCTTGATGTTCACGTCCACGTACCGCCCACCAGTGAGCCGCTCGGCCAATGCGCTCGACACGCCTGGAACGTCCTTGAGGACGCGTTCGATTTCGCCCGTGATGCGGTCGATGGTGGCTAGGTCGGTGCCTGCCACCTTGACCCCCACTGGGCTCTTGATGCCCGTGGCCAGCATGTCGATCCGGTTGCGGATCGGCGGCACCCAGATGTTGGTCAGGCCAGGCACCTTGACGATGCGTTCGAGTTCTTCGACCAGCTTGTCCTGCGTCATGCCGGCGCGCCACTGGTCCTGCGGCTTGAACTGGATGGTGGTCTCGAACATCTCCATCGGTGCCGGATCGGTCGCCGACTCCGCGCGCCCGGCCTTGCCGTAGACGCTCGCCACCTCGGGAACCGTCTTGATCAACCGGTCGGTCTGTTGCAGCAGCTCGCCGGCCTTGCCCGTTGACAGGCCTGGCAGTGCCGAGGGCATGTAGAGCAGGTCGCCCTCGTCCAGGCGCGGCATGAACTCGCCGCCGATGTGCTGCAGCGGCCACAGACTCAGCACCAGCACGACCACAGCGCCCGACAGCGTCAGTTTGGGCCGGCGCAATACCGCGTTCAACAGCGGCTGATAGACAGCGATGAGCAGCCGGTTCAACGGGTTGGTCTTCTCATCGGGAATCCTGCCGCGGATCAGGTAGCCCATCAGCACCGGGATCAAGGTCACCGACAGGCCCGCCGCGGCCGCCATGGCGTAGGTCTTGGTGAAGGCCAGCGGCGAGAACATCCGCCCTTCCTGAGCTTCCAGCGTGAAGACGGGAATGAACGACAGCGTGATGATGAGCAGCGAGAAGAACAGCGCAGGGCCCACCTCGGCGGCCGAGTCCGCGATCACGCGCCAGTGGGTTTCCCCGCGCAGCGTCTGGTCCGGGTGATCGTGCTTCCACTTCTCGATGTGCTTGTGGGCGTTCTCGATCATCACCACCGCGGCATCCACCATCGCGCCGATGGCGATGGCGATGCCACCGAGCGACATGATGTTGGCATTGACGCCCTGGTAGCGCATCACGATGAAGGCCGCCAGGATGCCGATCGGCAGCGAGACGATCGCGACGAACGCGGAGCGCAGGTGGAACAGGAAGATGAAACACACCACCGCGACGACGATGAATTCCTCGAGCAGCTTGAAGCCGAGGTTCCGCACCGCGCGCTCGATCAGATTAGACCGGTCGTAGGTCGGCACGATCTCCACGCCTTGGGGCAGGCTGGCCTGCAGGGTCTGGAGCTTTTCCTTGACGGCGGTGATGGTCTCCAGCGCGTTCTTGCCCGAGCGCATCACGATCACGCCACCGACGGCTTCGCCTTCACCGTCGAGCTCGCCGATGCCGCGGCGCATCTCGGGCCCGATCTGGATGCGCGCCACGTCGCCCAGGCGCACCGACACACCGGCGTCGGTCGTCATCAGCGGGATCTTGCGGAAGTCCTCCAGGCCCTGGAGATAGCCCGAGGCGCGCACCATGTATTCCGCCTCGCCGAGCTCGAGCACCGAGCCGCCGGTTTCCTGGTTGGCTTTCTGGATCGCCTCCACCGCCTTGGTGTGCGGGATCCGGTAGGCGGCGAGCTTCTCCGGATCGAGCACAACCTGGTACTGGCGCACCATGCCGCCGATCGAGGCGACCTCGGCCACGTTGGGCACGGTCTTCAGTTCGTACTTGAGGAACCAGTCCTGCAAGGCGCGCAACTGGGAGGCGTCCTGCGTGCCGCCGCGGTCGACCAGCGCGTACTGGTAGATCCACCCTACGCCGGTGGCGTCGGGGCCGAGCGAAGCCTTGGCAGCCGCCGGCAGGCGTGACTGCACCTGGTTCAGGTATTCCAGCACCCGCGAGCGCGCCCAGTACAGATCGGTGCCGTCCTCGAACAGCACATAGACGAACGAGTCCCCGAAGAAGGAATAGCCGCGGACCGTCTTGGCGCCCGGCACCGACAGCATGGTGGTGGTCAGCGGGTAGGTGATCTGGTTCTCGACAATGCGCGGCGCCTGGCCCGGGTAGGTGGTACGGATGAT
>CAIQMJ010000678.1 GCA_903872875.1 uncultured Variovorax sp. | reverse complement strand
CGTTGCGATAGATGTTGTAGAGACAGAGGTTCTCGTGCGCAACCCAGCTCAGCGCCAGCGCGTGGTTCCAGCGCGAGAAGGCCTGCACCACGAGCCCGCTCGCGAAGAGATCGAGGCCGACGCCGCCGTAAGCCTCGGGCACCGGGATGCCGAAGTAGCCGGTGGCGCCGATCTGCGCGAACGCTTCGGGCGGCCACCATTCCTCGTTGTCCATGCGCGCCGACAGCGGATAGAGTTCATTCCGGCCGAAGTCGTCGGCCTGTTCGAGGATCTGCTGCTCGTCGTCGGACAGGCCCGAGAAGCGTTGCGCGGCCGATCGGGTTGTAGTGCTGTTGCTCATGGGTCTTCAGGCGGGAGTTGGAAAGGGTGGAGGTCAGTCGACGCGCTGGTCGTGAGAGAGCGGAAAGCGGGCGAGTTCATGCCGCTGCAGCTTCCCCGTGGTGCTGCGCGGCAGCTCCTCCGAGCGAATGAACTGCAGGTAGCGCGGGCGCTTGTAGCTGCCGAGCCGCTCGCGGCACCACGCGACGATCTGGTGCCGGTCGGCGTCGTGGCCCGGCCGCAGTACCAGCATCGCCTTGATGGCCTCGCCCCAGCGTGCGTCGGGGACGCCGAAGACGCACACCTCCTGCACCGCCGGATGAAGTCCGATCACGGCCTCGACCTCGGCCGGGTAGACGTTCTCGCCGCCGGTCTTGATCAGGTAGCGCTTGCGGTCGACGAAGGTCAACGTGCCGTCCGCTTCGCGCCGCAGCAGGTCGCCGGTATGAAGCCAGCCACCGGCAAAGACCTCGGCGTTGGCCGCGTCGTCGTCGAGGTAGCCGGACATCACGCTGGGCCCGCGCACGACGCATTCGCCGGGCTTCCCGATCGGAAGGTCGCGCATCGCGTCGTCGACGATGCGGATCTCCAGCAGCGGCGACGGGAGCTTGCGCAGCGGCGGCAGTTCGCCCGGGCGGGAACGCCGGTGCGCCAGCAGGTAGCTCACTTCGCTCTGGCCGAACGCGTCGTAGAAATCGATGTTGCAGGCACGCGTGAGGTCGGCAATGACGGCCGGCATCATGTTGGCGTAGCCGATCGCGAAGCGCAGGCTCGACAGGTCATGCGCACTGCGTTGCGGATGGTTCAGGAAGTCGGTGATGACGCCGGGCAGCAGCAGCGTCCAGCTCAGGCGGTCGCGTTCGATGAGCCTGAACATCTGCAGCACGTCGGCACGCGCGAAGGTCGCAAAGGTCCCCCCCGTGCAGAAGGTGGCGTAAAGGGACTCGTCGCCGCCGCAGTGGAACAGCGGCAGCCAGCCCACGAAGCCGTCTTCTTCGGTCAGGCCGAACCACTGCGCGAGCCGCAGGCCGCGGATGGCTGCGGCGCGCTGGCTGATGAGGGCGCCTTTCGGCGCGCCGGTGGTTCCGCTGGTGAAGAGGATGTTGTGGATGTCGCTGCCGCGCGCGATGCGCGGCGGCTCGTCGCTGCTTGCCTGCCGAAGCATCGTTTCATAGGGCGCGAAGCCGTCGACCGCGTCGTCACCGAATGCGATCCAGTCGCGGATACCGGCCGCATCGGCGCGCAATCCGGCTGCGATCGGCGCGAGCGGCCCCGACACGATCAGCGCAACGGGCCTGCACTTGCGCAGGCATGCGGCGAGCTCGTTCGGATGCAGCCGGATGTTCAGCGTGGCCACGGTGATGCCCAGTGCGGCAAGGGCGGCATAGCACTCGATGTATTCGGGCCGCGTCTCGGACAGCACGGCGATGGTGTCGCCCCTGACGAAGCCGCGGGTACGCAGCGCATTGGCCAGCGACCAGGCGCGGCGTCCGACGTCCGCATAGCTGCGCCGGCCGTCCAGCCAGGTCACGGCAGTGCGGTCGGCATAGACGTGGAAGGCACGGCGGAAGAGTGCGTCGACGGTGATGTCGGACGCGCATTCCGCTGCGCTGCGCCAGTCGGTCGCGCTCATGGCGCAGCCCCGTCCGGCATGCGCGCGCGCCGTGTTGCACGCGACACGAAGGCATCGACACGCCGCGCGAAATCTTCCGTGGCGGCGCAGCGCAGGAACGCCGCCTTCTCGCGCGCCAACTGGGCCTCGAGTGCCTCATCGGACTGTGCCGCCACCAACTGCTTGAGTTCTTCGACCGACTGCCGCGGCAGCGCCGCGAGACCGTGCGCCCTGCGACGGGCCTCGGCATCGGCGGTGTCGCCGTCGACCACGCCATTGATCAGCCCGAGCGCCATGGCGTTCTCCGCCGGGAGCGGCTCGGGACCGGTGAGCATCTCGAACGCGCGTGCCGCGCCGAGCTGCCGGCTCAACCTGTAGCTGAGGCCGCCGTCCGCGGGCGCGCCGAGCTGCGGATAGGCCACGACGAAGCGCGTGCCGCGCGTGGCGATCACCAAGTCGCAGGCCAGCGCCAGGGAGAAGCCACCCCCCGCGACCGCGCCATGCACGCTGGCAATCACCGGCAGCCGCGACCGATGCAGAGCCATCACGCCGGCATGGAACGCATCGATCATGCGCTCGATGAATGCAGGCATGTCGGCGCGGTGGGCGTGCATGGCGGCAATGTCGCCGCCACCGCAGAACGACCGGCCCGCACCGCGCAGGACGACGGCGCGTGCACCTGGAACATCCGCGGACTCGACGATGCTGCGGTGCAGCGCGAGTGCCATCGGATGGTCGATCGAATTGAGTGCCGCGGGCCGGTTCAGCGTGATCGTGACGATCTCGCCGTCGACCTCCAGCAGTACGGGGGAGTCGTCGTTCATAGGTCTCCAATCGTCCGCTGCGATGCGGATCTATTGGCGTTGACCCTAACTCAATAACTGATCGACGCCGGAGCGCAATCAGACTCCGCTTTCCTTCGTTTGAGAAGGTGCCAGCCGCTAGGTTTAACCCTTATCTCTATTTTTTGAGTCAGGGTCATAAATTCATTGACACGAGATTCGGTGCGTCGCAAGATCCGCCCCCACAACAGACGCCATACCTGGCGCGGAGACAAGCAGTGAACCCTTCCTCATCCATGGCTGTCATGGGCTGGCCCGCATGCTGAGCGTGACCAACCTGCAGGTGTTCTACGACCATGCGGTCGAGGCCGTGCGCGATGTCTCGCTCGAAGTGGGCGAAGGCCGCATCGTTGCGCTGCTCGGCAGCAATGGCGCCGGCAAATCGACCGTGCTCAAGGCGATCTGCGGCGTGCTGTATCCGGAGGAGGGCGCCATCACGGGCGGCGCCATCCACTATCGCAACGAGCCGCTCGCGCGCTTCGCACCGCACGAGATCGTCCGCAGGGGCCTGGTCCAGGTGCCCGAAGGGCGTCGCCTGTTCGACACGCTCACGGTCGAGGAAAACCTGCTCATGGGTGGGTACGTGCGTCCCGCGGGCGATGCGGCCGCGTCGATGGCGGGCATCTTCAAGCTGTTTCCCGCGATCGAGGCGCACCGCCACCGGGTCGCGGGTTACCTTTCCGGCGGACAGCAGCAGATGGTCGCGATCGGCCGCGCGCTCATGGGCGAGCCCCGGCTGCTGCTGCTCGACGAGCCTTCGCTCGGGTTGGCGCCGCAGATCATCACGGAGATCTTCGACGCCATCCGGAGGCTGCGCGACGAGCGCGGCCTGACGGTGTTGCTGGTCGAGCAGAACGCCCGACTCGCGCTCTCGCTGGCCGACTACGGCTACATCATGGAGCGCGGCCGCGTGGTGCTGGATGACACGCCGCAGAAGCTGCTGGCCAACGACGACGTGCAGGAGTTCTACCTCGGCGTCCAGGCCGGCGGCGCGCGCCGGAGCATGCGCGAGATCAAGCACTACAAGCGGCGCAAGAGGTGGCTGTCATGAGCGCGGACATCGTCGCCGCCGAGCAGCCCGTACTGCTCGAGATGAAGGGCGTAGGCAAGCGCTTCGGTGGCCTCGAGGCGCTCGCGGGCATCGACCTGCAGGTGCGGCAGGGCCACATCCACAGCGTGATCGGCCCGAACGGCGCGGGCAAGACCACGCTGTTCAACCTGGCCTCCTGCCTGCTGGAGCCGAGCGCAGGCCGCATCGTGTTCGACGGCGAGGACATCACGGGCGCGCCCGCCCACAGCCTGTCGAAGCGAGGCATCGCGCGCACCTTCCAGAACCTGGCGGTGTTCAAGCACGAGACCGTGATCGACAACATCCTGACCGGCATGCACGCACGGCTGCCGACCGGCATCTTCGGTGCCGCGCTGTTCTGGGGCAGCGCGCGGCGGGCCGAGATCGAGGCGCGCGAGGTGGCCGAGGAGATCGTCGAATTCCTCGAGATCGAGACCATCCGCGACCTGCCCGTCGGCACGCTGTCGTACGGACTGCAGAAGCGTGTCGAGCTCGGCCGCGCGCTGGCGATGCAGCCACGCCTGCTGCTGCTCGACGAGATGGTG
>CAIQMJ010000677.1 GCA_903872875.1 uncultured Variovorax sp. | reverse complement strand
TGGTGGATGAAGCCGGCGCCTACGTGGCCGGGGCGCGCGTCGCAACCGACGCCGCCGCGCGGCTCCCGCTTCAACTGGCCAGTGGCCGCGTGGTGGGCCACCTCGTGCTGGCGCCAATGGAGGAGATCCAGAGCGAGGCGGATCGCGCCTTCTTCACGCGTCAGGCCTTCGCGATCGTGCTGACCGGGCTGGTCGGGCTGGCACTCGCCCTCGCGCTGTCCTACCTTCTGGCGCGCCGCTGGTTCGCGCCGATCGACCACCTCATGCAGGGTGCGCGTGACATCACGCGCGGCCGCCTCGACACCCAGGTGCCGGTGCAGGGTTCGGACGAACTTGCGCTGCTGGGCCAGACCTTCAATTCGATGGCGGCACGCCTTGCCAGCATCGAAGCCTCGCGCCGCGCATGGCTGGCCGATGTCGCACATGAACTGCGCACGCCGCTGGCGGCGATGCGGGCCGAGATCGAAGCCCTGCAAGACGGCATCCGCACCTTCGACGACCGCACCGCCCTGCGCCTGCACCGGCAGGTGATGCGGCTTGGCCAACTGGTGGACGATCTGCGCAGCAGCATGCGTGAGCCCGACAGCGCACCGCGCAGCACCGCGCCGACCTTTCCGCTTGCACTGCTGACTGAAGCACTTGCCATGACGCGCGACCGTTTCGTACAGCGACGCATCACCGTGGACGCCCAGGCGCTCGAGGTCCCGGGTCCGCAGCCGGTGGTGGCCGGCGACGCGCAGCGGCTGCACCAGGTGTTCATGAATCTGCTGGAGAACACGCTGGCCTATACCGACGCGGGCGGACGCCTGCAGTTGAGCGCCGCCCTCGACGACACGGGCGGGGTCACCTGGCTGCGGCTGCGCTTCGACGACACCGCGCCCGGCCCGTCGCCCGATGATCTTCCGCGGCTGTTCGACCGCCTGTTCCGAGGCGACACCTCGCGCGCCCGGGGGATTGCCGGAACCGACGTGGCGGCGGGCGGCTCCGGGCTCGGCCTGTCGATCTGCCGCGCGTTGATCGAGGAACACGGCGGCACCATCGACGCTACAGCCTCACCCTTGGGCGGACTGCGCATGACCATTTCCCTGCCCCTGTCGACCGAACCATGACACGCATACTGATCGTCGAAGACGAACACGACATCGCCTCCGTGCTGCAGGACTATCTGCGCCATGCCGGCTACGACACCGAACACATCGCAGACGGCCGCTCGGCGCTCGACCGCATCCGGGCCGATGCGCCCGACCTCACGCTGCTCGACGTGATGCTGCCGCGCATGGACGGCCTGGCGGTGCTGCGCGAGCTGCGTGCCCACTCGGCGCACCCGGTGATCCTGCTGACCGCACGCATCGAGGAGGTCGACCGCCTGCTCGGGCTGGAGCTTGGCGCGGACGACTACATCTGCAAGCCCTTCTCGCCACGCGAGGTGGTGGCGCGGGTGCGCGCCGTACTGCGGCGCACCGGCGGCGACAACGCCATGCCCGCCGGCGCATCGACCTCTGCGCTGGTCCTCGACGAAACGCATTGGCAAGCCACGCTGCAAGGAGAACCGCTGAACCTCACGCGGCGCGAATTCCGTCTGCTGCAGGCACTGGCCAGGCATCCGGGCCGGATCTTCTCGCGCGGCCAGCTGCTCGAGCTGGCCTACGATCATTCGGACGACGTGACCGAGCGCGCGGTGGACAGCCACATCAAGAACCTGCGCCGCAAGCTCGCCGCCGCCGCACCGGCGCACGACTGGATCCGATCGGTCTATGGCGTGGGCTTTTCCTTCGAGGAACCGCCCGACTAGGCGTTCCAAGATTTCTCCGTATTCGGCGGTCAGAGTCCGCAGCTTCCATTCGAAGCCGACTCTCATGAAGACCTACCGCCGCCCGCTCGCGCTGAGCACCCTGGTGTTCGCGACCCTGCTGTCCGCAGGCTGCGTGATGCTCCCGCCGCCCTCCTTCTCGCAGACGGCGCAAGGCATGCCGCCACCACCGCCGCTCGACGACGATCGCATGCCGCCGCCGCATGCTCACCGCGGCCCGCCGCCCGAGTTCGTGGAAGCCTGCAAAGGCCAGGCCGAGGGCGCCAGGGTCCAGTTGACGACCCGCCGCAACGACACCATCTCCGGTACCTGTGAGCGCGGCCCTGGCGGCGCAGAACTGATGTTCCGCCCGGAGTCGCGTCCACGTCCCTGAACGGCAGCCCTGCGTTCGCGGCATGAAGATCCCTGTTCCCTTTCTGGCGCTGCTGTGCCTGTCGATGACGATCGGTGCGGAGGCGAACCTTGCGACCTCGCACATGCGGCGGGCGTCCGGCGCGTTCATGCACGTCTCGGCACGGAACGCCACGGCGCCGGCCGATGCCGCGGTGCGCGCGAATGCCTCGACGCAGCCGTGGTGGCATGGGTTCCAGGACGAGGCGCTCGATGCCTTGATCACGGCCGCGCAACAGCGTACCGCGCGCGACGGCGGCGCGAGCAGCACCACGGCCAACGTGAGGCTCATGGGCGAGACGCTGCAGTTACCGCTCGACATGCAGGTCGCCGCGGCCTACATCACCGGACGCGTCGACCAGCTGAGCCTGATGCTGATCGATCAGGCTCAGGTCGCCTTTGCCCGCGAGGATGTATTGCTGGCGAGACGGGTCCGCATGCCGACGCTGCAGGCAGCCGGGCGTCGATCGCTCCAGTTGCGCATGGATGCGGCGGCGGCGGCAGCACGGAGCCACACCACGCGCCGCAACGATGCGCTGGCCCTGCTCGCCACGCTGTGTGGCATGCAGCCGCCCGACCTGATGGCGCGCATCGGCCCTGCGCTGCACGACGAGAAGCTGCCGCGCTTCGTCGCGCCGGTGCCGCATGCACTGCCGGCCACGCTGCTGCTGCAACGCGCCGACGTGGCCCTGGCCAGTGCGCTCTACCACCTCGATCCCCAGCCGCTGCTCGGCGGTTGGATCGAGCCCGATGAGTCGACCACCGGCATGGACGGTGCACGCGCGTCGGCCGATGCACCCGTCGGCGAACCGCTCGCGCAGGTGATCGCGCGTGCCCAACGCGAGGTGGCCCGGGCGATGGCCGAAGTGGTGCGCCGCAACGAGACCGCAGCCGTGCTCTACGAACGGGCGGCCGCAAGCCGCCGGTCCGTGGAAAAACTGCAGACCGGCTCGCGAACCGATGGCGGTTCGGAGCTCGAATTGCTGGAGGACTACGAGCAGCTGCTGCTGCATTCCCAGCAGTTGACCAGCGCCAGCGCCGACCTGGCGCTGACCTGGATCAAGCTGCTTTACCGCCTGGGCAACGGGGGCACGCTGACCGCCCCGCTGCAGGGCAGCAACAGCAGCCAGCCGGCCGATGCAGCCGGCACGCTGCGACCGATGCACGGACAGGCCGGCCGCAACCGGCAGCACCTCGTCTGACCCGATCGATCAACCACGGCGACACGCACAGGCGTACTCGCCGCCTTTCCGCCGGCGCTCATGGCGCCGGCCCAAGCCATCCATGAAACCCATCATTTCCCGATTCCATCTGCTGCGCGTCGCCACCGTGGTTGCAGGCGCGCTGGCCGCCAGCGCTGCCTGGGCGGTCGAACCCTTCACGGTGCGCGACATCCGCGTGGAAGGCCTCCAGCGCGTGGAGCCCGGAACCATCTTCGCGTCGATCCCGCTGCGCGTGGGCGACACCTACAGCGATGACCGCGGCTCCGCGGCCATCCGCGCGCTGTTCGACCTCGGCCTCTTCAAGGATGTGCGCATCGACGTCAGCGGCAACGTGCTCGTCGTGATCGTCGAGGAGCGCCCCACCGTCGCCGACGTCGACTTCGTGGGCACCAAGGAATTCGACAAGGCCGCCCTGCAGAAGGCGCTGCGCGAAGTGGGCCTGGCCGAAGGCCGCCCCTACGACAAGGCGCTGGCCGACCGCGCCGAGCAGGAGCTCAAGCGCCAGTACGTCAGCCGCAGCCTCTACAACGCCCAGGTCGTGACCACCGTCACGCCGATCGAGCGCAACCGGGTGAACCTGACCTTCACCGTGACCGAAGGCGAATCCGCGCGCATCCGCGACATCCATGTCGTGGGCAGCAAGGCGTTCAGCGAATCGACGCTGCTGGACCTGTTCGACCAGGACAGCGGCGGCTGGATGAGCTGGTACACCAAGTCCAACCAGTACTCGCGCGCCAAGCTCAACGCCGACCTGGAGACGCTGCGTTCCTACTACATCACGCGCGGCTACCTGGAGTTCCGCATCGACTCCACGCAGGTGGCGATCTCGCCGGACCGCCAGGACCTGAGCGTGACGGTGAACATCACGGAAGGCGAGAAGTTCGCGGTGGCGGGGGTGAAGCTGGAAGGCAACTACCTGGGCCGCGAGGACGAGTTCAAGTCGCTGGTGACGATCCGTCCGGGCGAGCCGTACAACGGCGAGCAGGTGACGGAGACGACGAAGGCGTTCACGGACTATTTCGGGACGTTCGGTTATGCGTTCGCGCGGGTGCAGGCGGTGCCGGAGATCGACCGGGTGAACAACCGGGTGACGCTGACGCTGCAGGGCGAGCCGTCGCGGCGGGTGTACGTGCGGCGGGTGAGCGTGGGTGGCAACAACCGCACGCGCGACGAGGTGGTGCGGCGCGAGTTCAGGCAGTACGAGGCGAGCTGGTACGACGGGGACAAGATCAAGCTGTCGCGCGACCGGGTGGACCGGCTGGGCTTCTTCACGGACGTGAACGTGGAGACGCAGGAGGTGGCCGGCTCGCCCGACCAGGTCGACCTCATGATCGACGTCAAGGAGAAGCCGACGGGGACGCTTCAGGTCGGCGCCGG
>CAIQMJ010000676.1 GCA_903872875.1 uncultured Variovorax sp. | reverse complement strand
GCGCGAGCACGCTGACCGCTGCGCCGCCTGCGAGGAAGTTCTCGACCATCTGCCAGGTCACGTCGCTCGGATAAGCCGAGACGCCGCGCGCCGCCAGGCCGTGATCGGCAGCGCAGACCAGCATCTGCGGCTCTACCAGCTGCGGCAGGTCGCTGCCGAGGATGCCGCCGAGCCGCAGCCCGAGCGCTTCGAGTCGGCCGAGTGCGCCGACGGGCTTGGTCTTGTTGTCGATCGCGTGCTGTAGCCGCTGAGTGAGCGCTGCATCGTTCAGGTCGTCGATCTTGGGAATCAGAGAGTTCGTGGTCATGAGGTCAGTCGATGAGGGCGTCGAGCACGCCGGGGGCGAAATGGATGTCGATGAAATCGGCGAGGCCGTCGAACACAGCGTCCAGCGTGGGTACGGTGGCACCGAAAAGCGCCTGAAGCGCGGCGGGGTCTTCGAACAGTCCGTGCAGGTAGAGCCCGAGCACGTTGCCAGCGGCGTTCTGCCAGGCCAGGCCGTCGGGCATCACGGCTTGCGCGATATCGCCGGCCGCGGCCATCGCGGCATGCGGCGCGGTCTGGCCGTGATGGATCTCGTAGCCGCCGACCGCAACGCCGGACAAGGCGGCCCATGGCCCCCGAAGCGTCGCAAAGCGCGCTTCCCGTTGCCGAACGATCTTGTCGGGCGCAAACACGGTGACCAGCGGCAGCAAGCCGAGCCCCGGCGCATTGCCGTCGATGCCATGCGGATCGATCAGCGCCTCGCCCAGCATCTGCAGCCCGCCGCAGATGCCGAGCACCCTGCCGCCGCGCGCCGCATGCGCGGCGATCGCGCGGTCGAGGCCTTGCGCCCGCAGCCAGGCCAGGTCGCCACTGGTGTGCTTGGAGCCGGGCAGCACGATCCAGTCGGCATCGGCCACGTCCGCCGGACTGCGCGCCCAGCGCAGGCGCACGCCGGGGACGTTCTTCAGCGGCTGGAATTCGTCGAGGTTGCTGATCCGCGGATAGGCCACCACGGCGACGGTGGTCGTCACCTCGCCGCGCGCGGTGCTGCGGTCATCGAAGATGCCGTCCTCCTCGGGCAAGCCGTGCTGCCACCACATCGGCAGGGTCGCCACGGTCGGCACGCCGGTCATGGCTTCGAGTTGCTGCGGCGCGGGCGCCAGCAGCGAGGCGTCACCGCGAAAGCGGTTCAGCACGAAGCCGCGCAACAGCGCCCGGTCGGCTTCGGGCATCAGCGCCCAGGTGCCGTAGAGATGGGCGAAGGCGCCGCCGCGATCGATGTCGGTCACCAGCAGGCAGCGCGCGTCGGCATGGCGGGCCACGCGCAGGTTCACGATGTCGCTCGCCATCAGGTTGATCTCGGCCGGCGAGCCGGCGCCCTCGATCACCACGATGTCGTTCTCGGCGCGCAGCGCGTCGAGCGACGCGGCGATCTGCGGCCAGACCCGCTCGCTGCGGCCGCGCCATGGCAGGCCGGTGAGTTCGGCATTCACCTGGCCAAGCAGCACGACCTGGCTGTGCGTGTCGCGCTCGGGCTTGAGCAGCAGCGGGTTCATTCGCACCTCCGGCACGGCACGCGCCGCGAGCGCCTGGAAGTACTGCGCACTGCCGATCTCGCCGCCGCGATTTTCCGCCGGGCTGCCCCAAGGAAAACCGGCCCCCCCGGGGGACAGCGCAGTACGCGAAGCGACAAGCGTGGGGGCAACGACCCGCGCGTTGTTGCTCATGTTCTGCGCCTTGAACGGCGCGACCTTGAAGCCCTGCCGCGCATACCAGCGGCACAGCGCGGTCGTGACCCAGCTCTTGCCGGCACCGCTCGTCGTTCCCAGGACCATCACGCATTTAGCTGCCATGCGGCGATTGTCGTCGGCGCAATGCCCGCAGAAGCGCGGCGCCAGAGCGGGATTCATAGAATCGCCGCGACACCAGGCGACTCGAACGGTGCTCATCCACTCCCACACAGACTCATGACATCCGTTGATATCCACCTGTTGCTGACGGCCCTGGGCAGCGTCCTGCTGCTGGTCGCCCTCATCGTCTCGCGCATTCGCATGCACCCGCTCGTCGCCCTGCTGGTGGTCTGTGTCGGCGTCGGGCTCGCGACGGGCATGGATCTCGCCGAGATCACCAAGAACATCACCAATGGCGCCGGCAAGACGCTGGGCGCGGTCGGCGTCGTGATCGCGCTGGGCGCCATGCTCGGAAAGATCCTTGCCGATGCGGGAATCACCGAACAGATTGCCAACGCCATCCTGCGCCGCGCATCGGATCGCCTGATCCCGTGGGCCATGACGCTGGTGGCCTTCGTCGTCGGCATTCCGATGTTCTTCGAGGTCGGCCTCGTGGTGCTGCTGCCGCTGATCTTCAGCGTGGCGCGCAAGCTGGAGGGTCGCGAGCGTTTCAAGGGCTCGGCCTATGTGTACGTGGGCGTTCCGGTCATTGCCGCGCTCGCTGCGATGCACGGCATGGTGCCGCCCCACCCGGGTCCGCTGACGGCGATCGCCACGCTCAAGACCAGCGTCGGTCCGACCATGCTCTATGGGTTCATTGCGGCGCTCCCGGCCATGGTGCTGGCAGGGCCGCTGTACGGCGTCTTCATCTCCCGGCGCATGACCACGCGGCCCGAGCAGGCGCTGCTGGACCAGTTCACGCTTGCCCAGCAGCGCGAGGGCACCGGCAAACCGGCTGGCGTCGGCCTGGGCGCTTTTGCGGCTCTGCTGCCGGCATTGCTGATGCTGGTGCACGCATTGAGCGAGACTTTTCTGGACAAGGGCTCGGCCGTTGCCAGCATCGCCGAATTCCTTGGCAACCCGCTGATCGCCATGCTGCTCGGCGTGCTCTTCGCCGCGGTGGCGCTCGTGTACGCACGCGGCGGCAACGCCGAGCACCTGCGTGAAGCCATGGGCGCGAGTCTCAAGCCGATCGCGGGGATCATGCTCATCATTGCGGGCGGAGGCGCTTTCCAGCAGATCCTGACCAGCGCGAAGGTGGGCGACGCGATCGTGCATCTCACGCAGCAGTTCGCGTTTCCGCCGCTGATCCTGGGATGGCTGATCGCGATGCTGCTCTCGGTGTCGACGGGCTCCGCCACGGTCGGCATCGTGGGCGCTGCCGGCCTGCTCGCGCCCTTGGCCGGCGCCGACCCCACCCTCAACCTGCCGCTGCTCGCCCTGTCGATCGGCAGCGGCTCACTGTTCTTCAACTATGCCAACCATGCCGGCTTCTGGCTGGTCAAGGAATCGTTCAGCATGTCCCTGGGAGAGGCGACCCGAACGATCACGGTGGTCCAGTCCATCGTGGCCGTGGTGGGGCTGCTGATGGTGCTGATCCTGAACGCCGCGATGCCCCTGCATTAGCCGGCCGCCAGCGCCGGCCGGCCGGTTGGCCTGCCAGGCTATTCCAGCGCCTTGCCCGTGGGCGCCGCCGCGCCCACACGCAGTGCCGGTGCCGGCTCGGCCGCGGCCAGCGGGGCATCTCCCCAGCCGCCGCCGATCGCGCGGATCAGCCCCACCGTCGCCTGGTACTGCGCCGACTTCACCTGCAGCGCCTGCCGGCGATTGCGCAGCTCGCTGCGGCGAGCGTCGAGCAGGTCGAGCTGGCTGACCATGCCGTTGCGGTAGCGCGAGTCCGACAGCGCGGTGGCGCGCCGTGCCGACGTCACCGCCCTCGCCTGCACGGTTGCCTGCTCGTCGAGCAGGCGCAGCGAGGACAGCTGGTCTTCGACTTCGCGGAACGCCGTCAGCACGTCGCTGCGGTAGCTCGCGAGCGCGCCGTCCAGCTGGGCCGACGCACTCTGCACGCCCGCCTCGCGCCGGCCACCGTCGAGCAGCGGCAGCGACAGCAGCGCGCCGATGCCCCACGAGCGGGCCGACCACTTGAACAGGTCGCCCAGGTCCGGCGACGCATAGCCGCCCGCACCCGTCAGCGAGATCGTCGGGAACCAGGCCGTCTGCGCAACACCGACGCGCGCCTGCGCGGCCATCACGGTGCGCTGCGCGGCGGCCACGTCCGGCCGGCGTTCGAGCACGGTCGATGGCAGCCCCGCCGGGATCGTCGGCAGGGCCGTCGTCCATTCGCCCGGCTCGAGGCTGAAGCTGGACGCGGCGTCGCCGGTCAACACGGCCAGCGCGTGTTCGAGCAGCGCGCGCTGCCGGTCGAGCGCGAGCGCATCGGACTCGGTCGAGGCGAGCTCGGTCTGCACGCGTGCGACATCGAGCTCGGCCAGGTCGCCGGCGCGCTGGCGGCGTTCGGTGAGCGTGAGTGTGTCGCGGTAGGCGGCCACGGTCTCGCGCATCAGCACACGTTCGGCATCGGTGGCGCGCAGTTGCAGGTAGCCCTGCGCGACTTCGGCCTGCACCAGCAGCTTCGCGCTCTGCAGCAAGGCTTCGCGCGATTGGGCATCGAGCGCCGCGGCCTGGCTGGCGCCGGAGAGCCGGCCGAACACGTCGAGCTCGTAGGACACGCTGGAGCCGGCCGTCAACAAGGTGCCGGGCCGTCCGGTGGTGGTGCGGTCGATGCCGGCGGCGCGATTGGCACCGGCGCCCAGGCCGACCTGTACCGAGCGGTCGGCGTCGACCGTGCGGGCCAGCGCCCGGGCTTCCGCGAGCCGCGCGGCCGCCTGCTGGATGCTGGTGTTCTGTGCGGCAGCGCGTTCGACCAGGCCATCGAGCACCGGATCGTTGAAGGCACGCCACCAGTCGCCGGCCGGTTGCACCGGTGCCTGTACCGCGTTGGCCTTCGAGGCGGCGGCTTCCTTGAACTGGGTGGGTGCGCCTGTCATCGGCGGAACCACCGCGGTCGATGCGCAGCCGGCCAGCACGAGTGCGGCGACCAGTGGCAGCCATGCCGCGCGCAGCGGCCGGCGCGCCGGGGAGGATGAAAGTCGGGTCATGTGAGACTCCTTGAAAACTTGATTCGCGACGCGTTCAGGCGTCGGGATGGCGCGGCGCAGCGGGTTGCGGACGCAGCCCACCGCCGCCACCGGACGAAGTGCCCGTGCCGTGGTTGCCGTGGTTGCCGTGAGTGACGTGGCTCGCGGCCAGATCGCCGGCGGGCGCGAAGTCCTCGACGTCGTGCGGCACGCCGCCATGCAGCTTCAGCGGCCGATTGCCCGCCAGTCGGCGCATCAGCACGTAGAACACCGGCGTGAGGAACAGGCCGAAGGCCGTCACACCCAGCATGCCGGCGAACACCGCTACGCCCATGGCGCTGCGCATTTCGGCACCGGCACCGGTCGAGAGCACGAGTGGCAGCACGCCCATCACGAAGGCCAGCGAGGTCATCAGGATCGGCCGCAGGCGCAGCCGGCTGGCTTCGATCGCGGCCTGCACCGGCGAGCGCCCCGCAAACTCGAGCTCACGGGCGAACTCCACGATCAGGATCGCG
>CAIQMJ010000675.1 GCA_903872875.1 uncultured Variovorax sp. | reverse complement strand
GGCAGCGCGGAAAGTACGCGACCGCCGACGAGCCGGGCGCTGGCAAAGCGTTTCGACATGGACGATTTCAACCCTTGATCAACCGTGAATCAACCATTCGTGAGCGGGCGGAATTCCAGCTGTCGGTGGTACATGTATTCGTAGCCGCCCAGCTTCGGTCCGAAGGCCACGTCCAGGAACGGCGACCACAGCAGCACGATCGGCACTTCGGTCATGGCGAGCGTGATCATCTTCCTGACCAGCGCCTCGTACCTGGCCTTGTCGCCCTCGAAGCGTGCCTGCTTGACCGCCTCGATCATCTCGGGGTTCTTGTAGCTGCCGTAGTTCCAGCGGCTGTCGCCCTGGTAGAACACGCGGAAGAAGTAGTCCGGGTCGTTGAGCCACGCGCCCGACTGCTCGAAGAAGAAGGCGAGTTCCTTGTTCTGCAGCATCGAGCCCAGCTGGCCGCTCGGCACCTTGTTGATGTTGAGCTTGATGCCGATCTTGGCCAGCGACTCCTGCAGCAGCACCGCGATCGGCTCCGCCGTGGCGGCCTGTGCCATGTCGAACGAGAAAGTGGTCTCGAAGCCGTCGGCCATGCCGGCCTCGGCCAGGTAGCGCTTGGCCTTCGCCAGGTCGGTGTCGTAAGGCAGCGGCGTCGGCCACTGGATGGTCTTGGCTTCCTGCTCCTTGCCGCCGTACAGCGGCAGGCCACGCTTGTAGATCACGGTGTCGAACATCGCCTGGTAGGGCACGGCATGCGCAATGGCGCGGCGCACGTTGATGTTGTCGAAGGGCTTCATCTGGTTGTTCATGCCCAGGAACTGGAAGCCGTTGGTCCATGGCACGCCCGAGATCTTCACCTTCTTGCCGGCGAGCATGTTCGACACGTCGCGCGGCGGCAGATCCAGCACGATGTCGGCGCTGCCGCGCTCGGCCGCCGCGCGGCGGCTCGCACCGGCGGGCACCACCTGGTAGATGATCCGCTCGACCGCCGGCAGCTTGCCGCCGGTCCACTTGTCGAAGCGCTTGAAGATGATTTCCTGGCCGACCTTGTACGACTCGACCTGGAACGGGCCGCTGGCCGCGGTGTTGCTCTTGAGCCAGTCGCCGGCCCATGGGTCGGCGGCGGTCGCGTTGGCCTTGGCCAGCTTCGAGTTGATGATGGCCGGGAACAGCACCGCCAGGTTCGGCAACGTGAAGCGGTCTGCCTGCTCGGTGACGACGCGCACCGTGTAGTCGTCGACGACCACGAACTGCTCGGGCTTGGTCATCGAGCCGGTGGCGAGCTGGCTGCGCGACGCAGGCATGGCCAGCGCGCGGTCGAGCGACCACTTGACGTCGGCCGAGGTGATCGGCGTGCCGTCGTGGAACACCGCGTTCTTGCGCAGCACGAAGGTGATGGTCTTGCCGTCGGGCGACACGCTGAAGCTCTCCGCCAGCTGCGGCACGACCTTGTAGTAGTCGTACATCTCGGTGCCGTCCTCGAGCTTCTTGCTGCCGAAGGTGACGAGCCGGTCGTACACGTTCCAGGTCACGTTGATCGAGTAGCGGTTGAAGCCGGAACCCGCCGGGTCGAGCGTGTTCGGCCCGGCTTCCGCGAGGATGCGGATCATGCCTTTCGTGCCTTGCGCAAAGGCGCTGTCCATGGCCAGAAGGTCAACCAGCAGCGGCGCAGCCATCAGCGCGCCCGATTTTTTGAGGAAGGTACGACGACTCATTGGAAGGGTTCCGTGAAGTGAGGTGGAGGTGCAGGGGTGAGGAAAAACGAGGAGGTTTTTGTCTCAAAAGCCGACGTTGCTCGCACCCTTGAGGTCGAGCATCTTTCGTGCCTCTTCGGGCGTGGCGATTTCGATCGAGAGCGACTCGAGCACGGTGCGAATCTTGGCGACCTGTTCGGCGTTCGAGGCGGCCAGCTTGCCGCGGCCGATGTAGAGGCTGTCTTCCAGGCCGACGCGCACGCTGCCGCCCATGATGGCGCCCATCGATGCGAGCGGGATCTGGTGCTTGCCGGCAGCCATCACCGAGAACACGTAGTCGTCTCCGAACAGGCGGTCGGCCGTGGCCTTCATGTGCAGCAGGTGTTCGGGGTGCGCGCCGATGCCGCCCTTGATGCCCAGGATCAGCTGGATGAACAGCGGCGCCTTGGCCAGGCCCTTGTCGACGAAGTGCGCCAGCGAATACAGGTGGCCGACGTCGTAGCACTCGAACTCGAAGCGCGCGCCGTGGCCTTCGCCGAGTTGCCGCAGGATGCCTTCGATGTCGCGGAAGGTGTTGCGGAAGATCACGTCGTCGCTGCCGGCCACGTAGTCGCGTTCCCAGTCGTACTTCCAGCTGTCGTACTTGTCCGCCATCTGCGAGTAGACGAAGTTCATCGAGCCCAGGTTGAGCGAGCACAGCTCGGGCTTGGCCGCCAGCGGCGCGGCCAGGCGGTCCTGCAGCGACATGCGGGTGCTGCCGCCGGTGGTGATGTTGATGACCGCGTCGCAGCGTTCCTTGATGGCCGGCAGGAACTGCTGATAGACCGCCGGATCGGGCGTCGGGCGGCCGTCGATCGGGTCGCGTGCGTGCAGATGGATGATGGCCGCGCCGGCCTTGCAGGCCTCGACGCTGGCCTCGGCGATCTCGGCCGGCGTGACCGGCAGCGCTGGCGACATGGTGGGCGTGTGGACGGCGCCGGTGACGGCGCACGAGATGATGGTTTTGTTCGTTGTCTTGCGCATGTGGCTTCTCGGTGTGTTGTCTGTGTGTCGTGGGGT
>CAIQMJ010000674.1 GCA_903872875.1 uncultured Variovorax sp. | reverse complement strand
TGGCCGAGAAGTACGGCGTGCAGTTTCGTGGCTGCATGACGCAGATCGGCGAGATCGAGATCCCGTTCGAGGATTGGTCGCACGTGCCGACGAACCCCTTCTTCGCGCCCGTCGCCGACGTGTCGCACCTCGAGGCCTACATGGACGCGCTGCGCAAGGCCGGCGACTCCTGCGGCGCGCGCATCCGCGTGACCGCCACCGGCATGCCGGTCGGTCTGGGCGAGCCGCTGTTCGACAAGCTCGATGCGGACATCGCCTTCGCGATGATGGGCATCAATGCGGTCAAGGGCGTCGAGATCGGCGCCGGCTTCGCGAGCGTCGCGCAGCGCGGCACCACGCACGGCGACTCGATCACGCCCGAAGGCTTCGTGACCAACCATGCGGGCGGCGTGCTCGGCGGCATCAGCACGGGCCAGGACCTGGAGGTGAGCATCGCGATCAAGCCGACCAGCTCGATCATCAGCCCGCGGCAGTCGATCGACATCCACAACCAGCCGGTGGAGGTCGTCACCAAGGGCCGGCACGACCCGTGCGTCGGCATCCGCGCCACGCCCATCGCCGAGGCGATGCTGGCGCTGGTCGTGATGGAGCATGCGCTGCGCCACCGCGCGCAGTGCGGCGATGTCGACGACGGCACATCCGCTGCTGCCGCCGCATCGCTGCAGGCGTCGTTCCTCTAGTGTCCGCCGCGCCCGTGGCGGGCGGTGGCCGCGGTCACCTCGTGGCCTTCGCGGCGCTGTCGGCCAGCTATTTCGCGCACATCGGGTTCTTCAACCCGTACCTTCCGCTGTGGCTGAAGGACCAGGGACTGCCGATCCTCACGATCAGCCTGCTGGCCGCGGTGCAGTCCATTACCCGCGTCTTCGCGCCCTATGCGTGGGGCGCGATCAGCGACCGTACCGGCGAGCGCGTGCGGCTGCTGCGGCTGAGCGCGGCGGTGGCGCTCACGGTGTCGCTGGGCCTGTGGTTCCAGGGCGGTGCCTGGTGGGTGGCGTTGGTGCTGTTGCTGCTCTTCACGCATACCAGTTCGATGATGGGACTGACCGAGGCCGCGATGGCGCACCTGGTCGCCGGCGACTGGGGCCGCTATGGCCGCATCCGGCTCTGGGGTTCGGCGGGCTTCCTGCTCACGGTGTTCGTCGCCGGCGCCTGGTTCGAGCATTTCGGCATGCGCCACTTCCCGGCGTGGGCGGCGATCACGCTGGCGCTCGTGCTCTGGACCGCCTGCCGGCTGCCCGACGTGCGCGAGCCGGCCGCCGCGCAGGGCGAGGCGCAGGTGCCGATCGGGCCGGTGCTGCGCCAGCCCGCGGTGCGCTGGTTCCTCGGCTCGCTGGGACTGCATGTGATGTCGCACTTCGCGGTCTATGCCTTCCTGTCGCTGTACCTCGACTCGCTCGGCTACGGCAAGGGAATGATCGGAATGCTCTGGGCCGTGTCGGTGGTGGGCGAGATCAGCTGGTTCTTCCTGCAGGGCCGGCTGATCGGCCGCCTGTCGATGGAGCGCTGGCTGCTGGTCTGCGGCCTGGTGTCGGTCGCGCGCATGGGGCTGACCGGCGCGGCGGGCGACTGGCTGGTGGCGGTGGTGGTCGCACAGGGCCTGCACGCGCTGAGCTTCGCGGCGCACCACACGACCTGCATCGTGCTGGTCACGCGCTACTTCCCGGGCCGGCTGCGCGGACGCGGGCAGGCGCTGTTCACGGTCGTCGGCTACGGCATCGGCGGCGTGGCGGGCGTACTGGCCGGCGGCGCGCTGGCCAGCCGATTCGGCTTCGGGGTGATGTTCGG
>CAIQMJ010000673.1 GCA_903872875.1 uncultured Variovorax sp. | reverse complement strand
GGACATCGGTGCGATTGGTGCGCCGATGACCTGCAACTGCTCGTCGGACGGCTGGGTCACTACTCGGGCTCCTTGACTTGACAGGCGTGGGTGATTGCCTCGCGGATGTAGTCCGGCACTACGCACGCGGCGCCATCGGCAATCACCTGCGCGAGTGCCTGGCCGAAGCGGCCTTTCTGCACATTGTTCTGCGGGCGCTCAAACATGCCGCTGAAAAGGGCGCGCGCCTTGGCCGCATCGCCTTCCGCGGCTTCGACCGCTACTGCGACGGTTTCGCCGATCTTCGGATGCAGTTCCTTGAGAGCCGCCAGCATCGCGACACGGTTGTCGGCATGCAGGGCCAAGTCGTATTCGAATGTCTTGAGACCGTGGAATACCTTGACGAAGGTATCCTCGCCTTCCTTCATCTTGGCGGTGTTGTCCGACACCTTCACAGCAGTACCGGGCGCGGGGTAGGCCGCCTGCGGTTCTCCGTCGCCGTCGGGTTCGCCGACCGGGTCCGCGTCTGTTATGACAGCGACCGGGATCTTCAGTGCCTTTTCGCCGAACAGCGGCAGGAACGAGTCGAAGTTCAATCCTTCGACGCTGATCAGGCTGACACCGTGTTCGCGCAGCCTATGCCCGCACTTCTCCGCCAACACGCTCACCAGCATCAACTCGGCCGCACCTTCGACGAAGATGACACGGCGGGCAAAGAACAACTCGGCACGGGTCACGTCGAGGTAACGTTCCAGCTTCTCCCGCTTCCCCTTGCCGAAGGCGATCGTACGCGGAAAGAATGTCTCCACGGAGCTCCCCGTATCGACCAGGCAGGCAAGGCTGTCGAGATCGGCGATGCTGGCGAAGTTGGGGGAGTGGCTTGTAACGAACAACTGGACAGGCTTCTCGCCCTCGACGGCCTTGATAGTCCCCAGATAGTCCAGCAGTACCGCCTGAAGTTGCGGGTGCAGGTGCGCCTCCGGCTCCTCGATGATCAGGCCTCGATAGCTTGCTTCCGGGTTCTTGGCCAGCTCACTGAGCACGACGGCCATGAAGATCAAGTTGTTGAAGCCGAGCCCGTTCTGCTCAATCTCGAACGTGTCCACCACCAGCGACAGGCGCGACGCCAGCCGCTGAAAGTCGCTACCGCTCAGGCCAAGATCCAGAATTTGGGCAAGCTGCGGCCCAAGCATCGTACCGTGCCGGTTCTTGATGGCTGTGTGAGTGTTGACGACAGGCTCGTGCTTCTTCAACTCCTCGTCGAGCTTCTTCAGCGCGTCATTGATGCCATCGCGTCCCGCGTCGTCAGCCAGGAGCTGAAACAACCGGGCCAATTGGCTGGTGCGACTGGGCTTGAGTCCTTGCGAAGCGTCCCGCAGCGGGGGCAGATAGACACCGCGCAAGTTCTCCATCATGTCTGCGGTCAAGCCCATGTCCTCGTGGTCGCCACACCAGCGCTTGGCACGCAGCCTTCCCGTCTTGTCGGCTTCCGAGTAACGGATGGTGATATGCGCTTCGAGCTTGCCGAGTGCGTCGGGCTTCAGCGCCGCCAGGAAATCGGCCTCGTCATCCGGGTCCAAATCACGAAAGACGTACTGGAACTCGATGTCGCCCGCCGGAGCACCGCCCTTGGGCCGGTGCATATCCTCGCTGTCGAGGCGAGGGTACGGCTCATCATGCCCCGCAAGCAGCGCACGCAGTGCATCGACGACAGCGGTCTTGCCGACGTTGTTAGAGCCGACCAGAACGTTCAGTCCTGGCTGGAAGCTCAGATCAACTTTCTGTAGTTTCCTGAAGTTGGATATTCTCAGTTGTGCCAGATACACCGATGATGTCCTCCTGCGGCCTGTTTCGTGAGTCGGTCGGCAGCCAAGATTGTCGTGTCGGTGTCACGACAATTGGCTTCCGAGAGCACACGTGGTTCGGCCGACCACCACTACTCCATTGATCTCCAACTATCCGAGCAAAGCGCGTAGGTTGTCGCGAACGAGGTTGGCCACATTGGTCGCAGGCAGCCCATGCAAACGGCCCAGCGACTCCACTACGCCCGCCACATCGGCCGGCTGCGAGGGTCTGTCGCCGGCGCGAGTGAAGGGACCGTCGGTTTCCGTCAGCATCCGATCCAGCGGGATGGTCTGCATCATTGGCGCGTGTTTCTCATTGCCAAGCATTCCTGCGTTGATCGAGAAGTAGCAGCCCAACTCCAGCGCACGCTTCGCCTCGCTCTTTGTCCCGGTGAACCAATGAAGAACGATCTTGCCGCGCTCGGGTGGCAGATGCGTCTCGACAAGATCAAGCACCGCCTTGGCTGACCTGATGCTGTGGACCGTGATCACTTTCCCACCGGCCTGAGCGCAGCGCTGCAACACATGCTGGAATACGCGCTTCTGCGCATCGAGTGACTTGAAGAACCGGGGGCCGGCGTCCAATCCGACCTCACCGATGTAGCGCGTCTCCGCAAGGTATCGATCCCACAATTCGATTTCGTTTTCACGCTCCGCGACCAACTGCGGATGCAGCCCCAGTGCCGCTCGAACATGCTTCGTTCGCTGCGCGAGTTCGTGATTGCGAGGCCAGGCGCGCGGTGTTGTCGTCACCGCCAGCGTGAACACGCCGGCCGCCTCCGCGTCCCGAACTGCCACGGCATGGTCCGGGTAGAGATCGAGGTGGCAGTGGAAGTCCACGAGGCCGGTTGAAGAGATCATGCACGCATCCTCGTCAACTCGGTTTCGCCTCGGTGCCATCAATGAGCCGCGCAACTTCGCCAAGGCCGCGCCGATAGACATCGGCAAGCTCATCCAGATGCTCGGCTTCTTCAGCAAGCGAGCCCGGTTTGTGAATCAAGAGGTTTGCGAGCTGCGGTTTTTCCCTCAAGCGCTCGATCGCGTACTGAAACGACCTGACCTGTACTCCGGTCGCTTGGCGCGTATCCAACGGCTGGGCGTGAAGGTCGGATACGGTGTACGTCGTCGGATCGCTTCCCGTACCCCATGCTGCCTCCAACGCTGCGCGGCGGATCAGACATGGCAGACAGTAGCCGCAGTGCTCGATGCCATGCCCTAGCCATCGGGCTTTGGCGGGGGACGAGCACGACAACGAATCTGGCGCCAGCTTCTTCAAGAGGGCCGGGTTGCGGCAGGCTGCGGCCATCTCGCCCTTCGTCTTGTCCCAGTACGGATTCTGAACTTCGCCGTTGATGCCGAGTTCGCCGAGTAGGTCGTTCCACCTTGCCATGTAGTAAGGATGCGTAGTTCGAGTGCTGTTCGAGCCCAGCCGCAAAGGGTCCAATGGCACATTCAGAGCGATCAGACCATTCTCGGGTACGCGCAGTACAAAGCGGTGCCCCAGCCCAGTGCCCGCGAACACGCCGAGTGCGAAGAACAGGAACGACCTGCCGCGCGTGCTGTCTTCCGAGCCAACGTCGGCCACCAAACCTTTCTTGAAGGTCATGCCGACACGCAGCCGCTCGAAAGACGACTTGACATACTGCTTTCTCAAACCCGTGAACAATTTGCCTTGCGCGTCGCTGATTGAACCTTCACCAAAGTGACTGATCAGTAACGGCGTGGCACCATCCTCCAACAGGTCGATGGCGCCAATCAGGCTGTCCAGTCCTCCGGAAAACAGGCTGACGGAATCAAAGGGGAGAGCGATCAGGCTCGGAGGAACTGTCTGGGCGATCGTCGCGAAGCGAGCCGGACGTGCTCTGAAGCCAATCGTCCAGCGATCGCCTGTCAAGAAGTCAAGCGACTTCTTCAGCGTCGGTGCTGCTGCGCTCCAGCGAGCTGGATCGCTGACTGGAACAACCAGCCGTATTTCGCGCGTCCACGAATCCTGTGACTGCTCGGCACGAGAGATGCGTGTGTCGGCCGCATGGACATGAGCTGCCAGCACCAGCAGGTCGATGCCGATCTCCGAGGGGAATACGCCGATCTTCTTCAGGCTGGTGAGCGCGCCACCGAGACCGTGGTCCAAGGACTTTTCGCCGATGACCAATTGCAGGTAGGTTCGCTGCTCATCGGCGCCTACCGTTACATCAACGTGGTCGTCAGGGCCGAAACGGCCAGCCAGGAGTTGCCGCTTCATTGATTGGCCTCCGCATCACCCAAGGTCTGCAAGATCGCGAATGCGGACTCGTACACTGCGTCCACGAAGCCCTGAATTCGTTCGGGCGTGAGATTGGGTGTCTCTGCCCTGGCACGAGTGACCGCGTCGCTTACCCCGCCTCGGATGAAGTCGCGCAACTGCTGCTCGACGCGGTGTGCAGCCTGCGCGTCCGCTGGCATGGTCACGGCCTTGGTGCCGATGTCGTTGCAGATGCGCGCCTCGATCGCATGGGTGGCATACAGCTCGAAAACCGTCTGCATCTGATCCGGGGTGAACGTGGCAAGGTCGGTGAGACCTTCACTCGCCAGTTCAACGATGGTTTCGATGTAGGCCTCGCGGGCGATGCCTTCGTCAACCGTTCCCGCGCCCGGACAGATGTAGTCGGCCAGGCCCACGAAAATTTCGGTGATCGGGCGACCCGCCAACGATTCCAGGTCCAGCGCTCGCAACGCCTCGCGCACACCCCGCGTTTGCGCATCGGTCAGGAAGCCGAGGAGCCGCGCGCCGGAACCCCGAGAGGCGCCCATGCGTTGGGCAGCCTGGCGCGCGCCCCCGGCGGACGTCGAGACGTACCTTGAGACGGCGCGGCCCAGGCTGGCCCGGTCGCTACCGCCGGAGCCCGCGAATCGTGTGAGGTTAGAGCGAGCACCGGCGAAGCGTTGCGGGTCCGCAGTCCGGGGAATGGGCGGGCGGTTCGGCGGCACCGGTGGCGCAGTACCATCCGCGGGCGCCTGGCCGTCCGGACCTGCCCCATTGCCCGGAGGGGCAGCAGGAGCGTCACCGCCACCGGCGTCGCCCAGCCATGAAGGAACAAGCGGTGTTCCGCCGCCAGGGCCGCCGTAAGCTGTCGAGGTTCCCATCAACGGCCTCCCTTCAGATCCCTGAGCACTGCTTCGGCGCTTGCCTTGAGGCCGGGGTTGTTGGTGACCTTGCCCCAGTCTCCCAGCAGCTTCGTCAGGCGCGTGGCACATTCGGTGTCTTTGATGACACCCTGCCAGCCGCTGACCGCCCAAGGCCCGCACTTGCCGCTTGGCAGTGCCTCCAGGAAATCCATCAAGCGGGTCTGAAGGCCGGGCTGGGCCTTTACGAGGACAACGAGGCCTTCGACACCCGCCGGCCTGGTGTCGAAGGCTCCCGTGCTCATGATCTTGCTGCGCACGGCCTCAAACACCTTCTCGGCTTCGGGCTGCACGAGCTGCTTCAACTCGGCGTCGTAGCCTTGGACGGTCATCTTGCCCCCGAACAGCTTCTCCACCACGCCAGCCAAGTGACCCAACACAGACACCGGGCCGAAGTAGTCCTTCTTGTCCTTTGTCACGAACAGGTAGGGGCGCAGATCGAGCCCCGACAGCTTCGGCGAAAGGTGCGCCCAGTCGCGCACCGTCTCCAGCGACTTCCACTCGGTCAACACGGCGCTGTCGGGTGCGGGCGGGGGCTCGCTGGTCTTATGTCCCTTGGGCTCACTCTCTTTGTCACCAGCCGTCGCCAAACCCGTTTCCAGCGCTTCCAGGTCTTCGCACAGCCCTTGCGGATGGACCGCCGCAACGAACGCGATCTGCTCGAACAACCTCGGGATGAAGCGCTCCGCGAGCATGAGCTTCGCAAGCACGGGGAGCTTGATGTCGTCGCCGAAACCGCGTGCGATCGCGGTGCGCTCGCGCAACAACAGCGTGTTGAGAAAGCGCTTGATCTGTCTCGGGTTGCCCTTCGTACCACTGGCCAGGATGGGACCGATCTGGTCGCTGAGCGCAAGCGCATTGTTCGCCTTCTCGGCCTGCTTGCCGAGTGTCGCCTTGACAGTCGCTACGTCCAGACCGCCGCTGGTCCAAGGCCGCTTCAGCTTTTCCCTAGCGACGGCGATCAGCTTCCCATAGTCTGCGTCGTTCTCGCCGATCTCGGCGCCGGTTAGCAACAGCGTGACGTAGATCCGCGTCTCGGCCTCTCCCAAAGCCGGGATGCGGAACGGAACCTGGATGAGCTTTTCGAGATAGTTGCGGGCGTAGTCGCGCGGGCCGGTGCTGTCGGGCAGATCGGGGAAGTGTTTGCGCACCGCGTACTCGATCATCGCCTCGTCGGCCGCGACGACGAACGCCGTCCGCGCCGTGAACACGAACAGCCGGATGGCTTCGAGCGTTTCAATGGCGGTGTCGGGCAGGCAACGGTCGAGGTCATCGATCAGGACAACGAGCTGCTTGATGCCTGCGTCTTTCAAGAGCTGGTCGAACGCCTTGCGGAACGCCTCCACTTCCTCCGGCACATTCTTGGACTCGTCCGGCTTCAGCAGGGCCTTGGCCTCATCGATGGCCGTCGAGATGTTCTCTTTTGTCACGAGCTTGGCGGGGTCTGCCACCAGCGCTTCGAGCGAGCCGACGACGGCTCCGATTTGCTCGGGCGTCGGGATTCCCGTGAAGGCGGTCAAGGCCAAACCACCGGCTCTCTTGGCGACCTTCAGCCAGTCGATGCGGCGGAAGACATCCTTGACGGCCACAGCCGCCTTGTTCAACGCTGGTCGTTTCTCGACCAGGCCCGTGACGATCCCTTCGATCAGAGCTATCTTCGCGTCCTCAAAGCCTTGAAAACGCCACCCATTGAATTTGAGGCACAGGACATCGTTCTTGTCTGCAAAGCCCGCCTCGATCATTTCGAGCACGCTGGACTTGCCCGCCCCCCAGTCGCCGTGCACGCCGATCGTCACCGGATGATCGGGCTTGGCACGAAGCAGCCCGACGATCGTGGCAGCGATGGCCTCGTTGTTCAGCAGGTCGACTTTGGTTTCGTTGTCGGTCAGGATCATTTCCCTTGTCCTCTTCCTCGGTCCGCGTTCGGCAACGCCATCAGCACCGAGCGGATCGCCTTGCATATCGCGTCGCGTGGTCCGTGCAGCCTGAGTCCTATTGTCAGTTCGAGCTGCACACCGATGCCGCGTCGTCCCCGATTGCAAATGTTCTTCGGGTCTGTGGCGGGAAACGGGTGATCCTCGCTTTGGGCATCGACTCCGATCCCATGCATCGCTTCTCTGATCGCCAGCTTCAAAGGTCCATCAAGCCCGCCGAGAAGAACTCGTTGATCATCGCCGCCGCATCCGTGAATCGCAACGACGTAATCGCACTTGGACAGGAGTTCCAAACAACGCGGCTCGTCGAACCGATGGCTTGTCAGATGCAACGTTGAATAGTTGCCGGACTGCCTAATTCCTTCAAAGGAGTAGAGATTGAAGTCTCCTCCAGCAACGCCGCAGGCGATGTCCGACGTGTACTGCTCGATCCTTCCTCCATGTGGCGCAATGACAGCGATCGACGACGCCGCGACCGGACGCACAAGCACTCTGTAGTCCTCACCTTCGGCTTGGGCTTTGGCTAGATCGGCATAGCCCCTATAGCTGGAGGCGAGGCTGCTCATTCTTGATTCCAGTGGATCTTTGACAGGTTCTTGGGTGACATAGCGATCGCCTGCATCTCAGAGCTTCTTCTCGGCACCGGATATGGGATGGACGTAGATGAGCCCTTTGGTTTGTGCCGCCTTGACTTTGCGATCGATCATCTCCCGCAAACTCAGGTGCCCTTCCAGTACCAAGATCAGATCCTCGCCGTCGATGAATAGCGTTTGAATTTCCTTGCCCATTACGAGGCTGCGAATAACCTCTGAACTAAAGCCATTCACTGAAATGAACAGGCCGCGTCCGTATAGTTTGCCCGCCACTTTGCCGGCAAACTGGTAGACGGGCTCGTTGCTTGCAGACCGTTCCTGCCACTTCGCTTCAATCAGATAGTGTTCCCCGTCGAACTTCACTGCGCCATCGACCTGCTCTCCGTTTACGCGGAAAGCCTCGGTGGCCTCCAGATGAGAGAGGCGTGACAACTCGGCCAAGATCCGTTCCAGCGCGTACCCGCGCTGCTGCCGTGAGGTCTTGTCGGCGAGGAGATCGAGGTATTCGGCGCGCAGTTGATCGAGCGACGCCGTGGGTTGCTGGCGAGCTGCCTCCTGTGCAGCTCTGCGCTCGCGATCGGCCTTGATCTTGGCGTCTCGAATTTCCTGCAGTTGGCGGAGATGCTCCAGATTCTTGTTGGCTGTGTTGCGGTCCAGCTTGCGTAGCTTGTCGAAGTAGTACGGGTCGAAATGCGACCAGCTCAGTAGCGATTGCAGCATCGCCCGGAACGGGCCAAGGCCGTTGTCAGAACGTGCTGCGAGTGCGGAGAACAGAGCATCGACCACTTCATGCCGCTTGAGCGCATGCTCGCCCTCGAGCTGCAAAGGCGCGATCTCCGCCTTCGTGCATCCGTGCTTCTCGAAGAAGCCCACGATATCCTTGCGTGGCCAGAACAGGGACAGGATGCAGTCCTTCATACAGCCTTTGATGTCAGCGGGAAAGCTCATGTCGCTGACCCTTGATCGATCCTGGCCAGCAGTTGCTCTATCACGTCACTGGCCTGCCGCTGCCGCAGTGCCCGTGCTTCGCGCAGATCTGGCTCGTCGCTTTCACCGAGCTCGAACCTGGCGACCGATACGGGGCCATCCTTGCGATAGCCCTCGGTTTTCTCGTCGCCCGTGAAACGGCTGCGCAGGATCACCAGCGAGGCCTCGATGACGGCACCGTGCTTGCCGCGCCGCTCGTTGCGGAAGGCTTCGGCCACGGCGGCCATGCCCTCGGGCGCGTGCTCGATGCAATAGACCAGGTCGTGCGCGTCCTTGCGCTCGAAGCGCTGATCGAACGCGAAGGACTTCAAGCAGGTGAAGCTGACGAGATTGGCGTGCTTGATCTTCTCGGTGGCGATGCCGTTGCCGCCCAGCAGTTCGGCCTGGATCTCGGTGACTTGGTACAGGTCGAAGACGATGGACGAGTGCGGGATGTTCAGGGCCGAGATCGTCCCTTCGGTCGGCAGCGGTTGTACCTTGCCGCCAACGAGGTCCGGCGCATCCGCCAGCAGTTCCAGCACCATCAGCGCACCATGCTCGGTGCGGGTCTGCCAACGCCACGAGAGCTTCTTCCCGGCTTCGTTCTCGGCACGCTCGAAGCCCATCTTCTTGAGGTTGTCCTCCAGCGTGTGATAGGCCTCGGTGTCGGCCAGGATTTGCAAATCGATCACGATGTCCACATCCAGCGTGCCGGCGTGCGCCGGCACCGCGGGTGGCCGTGCGGCGACGAGATACCGCGGCGTGAGCCCGCCGACCAGGTAGACCGAATCCTTCCACGGTCCGAGACCGCGCAGCAGCGTCACGAGGACACGTTCGCAGTCCACGGTGTACTGGTCGCTGTAGCCGTCGAGCGTTGCGGGCTTGGCCATCAGAAGCCGATCCTTTCTTTGCGGAAGTGCTCGGCCATTTCCTTGGAGCGGCCTTCGCCACGCAGCAGGTCGAGATAGATCTGAATTGGGCTCGCCAGCCATAGGCCGTCGATCTGCTCGCGAAACAGCAGTTCGCCTGACGACTTGGCTTCGATGACCCCCAAATTGGCGCCCTCATTGACGACACGCGCGTCCAGGTCACCGATCGCGGCATCGGCGTTCGCGCCGATCAGCACGCGCACCCGCACTTGGGAGACATGAGAAATGAACGGCGCATAGCGCTGCGCGGCGGCTTCGTGGCTGATCGCGTACTGGACCTCGTGCGCGTCGAAGACCTGGCCGATTCGCGTCGCCAGCGTGTCTGCCTTCGTGCCCGGCACGTAGTACCGCCGCACAGGTGACGGACGGATGGTGGCGAGCTGCTTGGCCCATGCGTCCAGCAAGGCCGCCGGCTCGCGAAGGTGGCGCTCCTTCCCCGGGCCTTGCCCACGCGCTACCAGCCAGTCGAAGCGCTCCAGTTCGGTCAGCACTTGGGAGGCGGTGGCGGGCGACACCGTCGCCTGCTGTGCCAACTCGGTGACGCCGAACCACTTCTGATGCCGCACCAGCAGGGCGTGAAGCACCTGGGCACGTCGCCCGGTGAACAGCGTCCGCACCGACTTCGCCAGGGCTTTGGGGGGCGGCTTGTCGATATAGAGGTACGCACCGGGGGCGGGTAGGTACAGGCTGCCGCCGCTGTCGTAGTAGCCGACGCGCTCGCTTCTGAGCAGTTCCTTCGCGCCGGGGGAGATGGACTCGGCGACGAGGAGTGGCAAGGGGTTCTCCCGCTGCCCGGTGGGCCTCCCGTGGCTCGCCGCCCGGAGTTGCCAGATTACTTGGCGGACATCTCGCGGAAAGACGACCTTCTTGGCTTCAAGCAACAGGACGAAGGGCTTCCCAGCAACGTGCAAATCGACCTGGGCGTCGTACCCGCGATCGCTGTGCTGGGCGGCTGGCTCCTGGGCGAGGTCGGCCTCTACCTCGGGTAGCTCCCGCAGGGCGTCAACCAAGCGCGCGATCAACTCTCGTTCAGTCAGGGTGGACTCAAACATGCGGCGTGGAGCCTTGTTCACTGTTCAGTAAATATGCGAACTCTACCGAAAATTCAGCCGAATGGCAATTTTTACTGTGCAGTGAAAGAGCGACGGCAGCCTACAGCCCATGCCGAGCCCCCTGTCGGGCGTCACGGCGTTCCGTCGGCGGGCTGGCGGGCTGGCGGGCTGCGCTTCGTGCCGAATCGCGGCCATTCGGCTTTGACCCCTGACGCCTCCGGCCCTCCCGGGCCTGCGCGCTCCGCTTACCGGAAACCCCGCATGCGTGGGGTGGTGTGAGGGGGCGGTCTTGCTGTGTCCCTTCACCGTATCACGGCGTTCTCGCCGTCAAGGGCGGCGCGTGCCAGCACGCTTGCGGCCCGTGGCCGTCTCCGACCCCTGACTGCTGCGCTACGCCGTGCTGGCGACGGTTCCGGGCAATTCCGCCCGTGCAACCGGAGATCGTCATGAACGACAAATCACACATTTCCCTCGAACAGCATGTTTGCCTCGTTTGCGGCACGGCGTTCGATACCGGCGCCGTCCTGTTGGACAAGCGCCTGCGCGCGAGCATGGAGCGCCATACGGCAACCGGCTGGGGGCTTTGCCCCGAGCATCAGAAACTGTCCGACGACGGCTTTGTCGCGCTGGTCGAATGCGATCCGCAGCGCAGCGGCTCGCAGGCCGGCGGGCGCATGAAGCCCGAGCAGGCATATCGCACGGGCCGCCTGGCCCATCTGCGACGCACGGTGTTCGCGCAGGTGTTCAACGTGCCGATCGCGGACGAGCAGGCTTGCGTGTTCGTTGAGCCTGGCGTGATCGACCAGTTGCAGTCGATGGCGGCGCCGGCGGCGAACTGATCGCGCCGCGCTGCCTTCGGTGCGTCGTCCCTGCGGGGGCGGCGCACCTTTTTTCTGCTGCGCTCGTTGCCGATACCTTCGCGCCTGGTGCGCTGCGCGCTTCGCTTGCCTCCAGGGGAAAGCCCTGCGGGCTATCCCCGCCGCGCGATGCTTGGCGCCCCTCAAAGACCGCCGAACCGGCTGCGCCGGATCGGCCAGACCACGGCAGTCGCTGTCGAACCTGTTTCCCGATGACGGGCGCATGAGCTTGTGCATCAAGCATTGAAGGCTGTGCGTCCCCGGCCAAGAAACATGGCCGGTCGCGCTGTCGTGCGCGTGGCGCATCGAGCCGCCTGCGGCGTCTCGCCCCTGACGGGCTTCCATCGTTCCCTCGCTCCGCTCGGCTGACGCCTCCGGCCCGGATTCCAGATCCGGGCCTGCGCGCTTCGCTTGCGTGCGGTCGGCACACAGGGATGGCCGTTGCCATGTCCAGCCGTCTTCCCTGACTTCATCACCTTGTCCGCGACTGTAGCCCGCGGCCGTGTGCCGTCAAGGCGCGCAGGGCCGTGTCCTCGGCTTCGCCTGCGGGCCGCACCAACCCTGCGCTTGTCTCCTTGACGGCCCCCGTCCGCGCGCTCCTGACCGTCGCGGGCGATGAACTCAGGAAAGACGGTGGCAACAGGGCCAACCGGGTTCCTCGTGCCGACCGCACCGAACAGCCGAAAGGCTGGGCTTCCGAATCTAGGAATCCGGTGTGCGGTGAACAGCAAACCCTTTTTTCTTTGTCAGGAGAAATGCCATGCAACTCGCATCCCGCTTCGCTTCCCGCTCCCCGGTGCTGCGTTCGGAACGTCCCTTGTC
>CAIQMJ010000672.1 GCA_903872875.1 uncultured Variovorax sp. | reverse complement strand
TGCGGATGCTCGGCCTGGGCGCCATCGTCGCCATGCTGGGCGCCGGCGGCCGCTGGGCATGGCGATTGCCGACCGACGAGATCGCCCTGCGCACCGAGCGCGGACGGCTGCTCGGCCGCGACCTGCCCGACGGCAGCCGTGTCAGCCTGGCCGCCAACACGCAGGCCGTGGTGCGCTATTTCCACGATCGGCGCGAGGTCGCGCTCGCGCACGGCGAGATGCGTTTCGACGTGCAGCGCGACGCCGCCCGGCCCTTCGTGGTGTCGACCGAATGGGGCCGCGTCGAAGTGCTCGGCACCGTGTTCAGCGTCTCGGCCCGCGAGGGCGGCATGCGGGTCGCGGTGGCACAGGGGCGCGTGGCGGTGTTCTCGACCGGGCATGCCGGGTCGATGGACGGCGACGTGGTGCTCGGCGACGGCCAGGCCGTGGCGATCGACCGCGAGGGCCTGCACCCGCCTTCGGTGACGCGGCCGGACAGCGTCGGCGCCTGGCGCGACGGCTGGCTGGTCTTCGAAGGAACACCATTGCCCGATGCGATCGCCCAATGGAACGACTACCTTCCGCAGCCGATCCGCCTGCGGGAGACCGATGCGCTGGCCTTGCAGCGGCTCAGCGGCACCTTCCCGATCCGCGCGCCGGATGCCTTCCTGCGCAATCTGCCGGACATGCTGGCGGTGACGGTCGAGCGGCAAGGCAACGCGTGGGTCGTCGGGCCGCGCGCCGCGCGCTGAAAAGCGGCTGAAAAATAATTGTGGGTGTTTGGTGCGCGAGTGCGTCTTCAACGCGAACTCTCCAGAAACCACCCATGCCCCAACCGACACCGACTTTCTCCGTTCCTTCCTTCCTTCGCCACCGCGCGCTCGTGCTCGCATGCGCCGCGGCGTTGCCCGCACTCGGCATGCCGGGCACCGCCATTGCGCAGACTGCGGCATCCATCGTCGAGCGCTCGCTGCAGCTGTCGATTCCGGCCCAGCCGCTGGCATTGACGATCGATGCGCTGGCGCGCCAGGCGGGCGTCGGCATCGGATTCGATGCCAGCCTCGCCGTCGGCAGGATTGCCCCCGCGCTGCAGGGCACCATGAGCCTGAGCCAGGCGCTGGCGCGGGCGCTCGAAGGCAGCGGCCTGGAGGCGCTCGTGGGCGCCGGTGGCGCATCGATCCGCCGCACGAGCGGCCACAGCGCCACGCTGTCGACCGTGACCGTCACGGCAGACGCACCGTCGGACGGCACGGCCGCCAACGCCTACCGAGCCACCGCCAGCAGCCTCGGCGCGCTGGGCACGAAGTCGCTGCGCGACACGCCGTTCAGCGTCAACGTCGTCACGCGCGATCTGCTCGACAACCAGCAGGCCCATTCGCTGGTCGACGCGGTCAAGAGCGACGCAGCCGTCGCGCAAGGCAGCAACTACACCAATGGCACCGGCGAGGTGCTGTCGGTGCGCGGCCTGCTGCTGGGCTATCGCAACAACTACAAGCTCGACGGCCAGGACATGATCGGCTTTCTCGGGGCGCCCCAGATGCCGGTCGAGCATCTGGAGAGCATCGAGATCCTGCGGGGCGCGGGTGGTTTTCTGTACGGTTTCGGCACGCCGGGCGGTATCGTCAACCTCGTGACCAAGCGCCCGACGGACACGCCCGTGCGCAGCATCGCGATCGAAGGCACGGGCAGCGGCGCCCTGCTCGTGCACGGTGACCTCGGTGGACGCTTCGGCGAGAACGACCGCTTCGGCTACCGCATCAACGCGGTCGACGAACAAGGCGACACCTACGTGAAGGACGGCGGCCACATCAAGCGGCGCTCGGCCTCGGTCGCACTCGACTGGCGTCTCACGCCCGACCTGGTGTGGAGCGTCGACGCGTTGCAGCAGGAGCGACGCGTCAATGCCGTCTACTACCAACTGGTGCCCAACGCGAACGGCCTGGCATCCAACTACGCCATCGCCGCCGCGCCGGCCGCCGTCGACGGCAGCACGCGCCTGGCCTCGCCCTTCACCTACAGCGACTCGCGCAGCACGACCTTCGGCACATCGCTGGCCTGGCACTTCGCGCCCCGCTGGGACGCGCGCCTGTCGTACCGGCACTGGGAACAGGACATGCAGAGCAACCACAGCTTCCTGTTCGCGAATGCGGCGGGCGTGTATTCGGAGCAGCAGATCTCGCTGCCCGCACGCGTGAAGTCGGAGCAGGCACAGTTGCTCGTCACGGGCGGCTTCGACACCGGCAGCGTCAGGCACGACGTGACGCTGGGTATCTCGGCCAGCGACATCCACGCGCAGGAGTCGAACGACTTCAAGTCGCAGGTGCTGGGAACGGCGACGCTCGCCAACCCGGGTGGCTTCGCCGACCCGGGGCTCTCGACCACCTGGATCGACGGAGGCTGGACCTTCCCCGAGCGCCAGCGCAGCCTGTTCGCATCGGACACCCTGCACTTCGGCGAGCAGTGGGACCTGATCCTCGGCGCGCGCCACAACCGTTTCACGTCCAACAGCTACGACAGGAGCGCCGTCACGCCCACGCTCGCCGCGGTGTTCCGGCCGGTCTCCTGGCTGTCCGCCTATGGCAGCTATGTCGAGGCGCTCGAACAGGGCGCGACCGCGCCGCGCACCGCCACCAATGCGAACGAGGTGTTCCCGCCCGTCAAGAGCAAGCAGATCGAGTTCGGCTTGAAGACCGAGCAGACGGACTGGTCGGCAGCGGCCTCCGTTTTCCGCACCACGCAGGCACTGACCTACACCACCTCGACGGGCCGCTATTCGCAGGATGGCGAAGCCCGCTACCAGGGCGTCGAGCTGTCGGGCAAGGCGAAGCTCGGCCGGCCCTGGACGCTGCTCGCCAGCGCGGTCTTCCTCGACGCCGAGAACACCAGGACATCGCTCGGCCAGTACGACGGCCTGCGCACGCCGGGCGCGTCGAAGCGGCAGTTCGCGGCCTATGCGGAATACGAGGTCACCGGCCTGCCGCTGACCTTCACCGGCGGCTGGCGCCACGTGAGCGCACGGCCGCTCGACATGGCCAACAACTGGTCACTGCCGGGCTACGCCACCTTCGACCTGGGCGCGCGCTACGTCACCCGCGTGGCCGGTGCGCGCACCACCTTCCGGCTCAATCTCGACAACGTGGGCGACAAGGCCTACTGGCTCATGGCGGGTTCGAACCGGCTGATCCAGGGCGCGCCGCGCACGGTGAAGCTCGGCGCGCAATTCGAGTTCTGACGTCGGCTGGATGCCGCGTCATGCGCTGGTGCGCCTGCACCGCTGGCTGGGCCTCGCCATGGCGGGGTTCCTGCTGGTGACCGCCCTCACCGGGTCGCTGCTGGCCTGGAACGACGAGCTCGAAGCCTGGCTTGCGCCAGCGCTTTTCGTCGCCCAGCCTTCGGGGCCGCCGATCGACCCGCTGGTGTTGCGCGAGACCGTGCTGCGCGCATACCCCGAGGCGCACGCGCCCTACCAGCCGCTGGCCATCGATCCAGGCCGCACCGTGGTGTTCTTCCTCACGCCCCGGCGCGACCCTGTGACCGGAACGGCACCGGCCTTGCGTGCCAATCAGGTCTTCGTCGACCCCTACACCGGACGGATACGTGGCGAGCGCCACAACGGCAAGGCAACGCAGGGCCTGCGCAGCGTGATGCCGGTCGTCTACCTGCTGCACCGCTCACTGGCCGCCGGCAGCGCCGGGGCGCTGGTGCTCGGCGTCGTCGCCTTGCTCTGGACCATCGACTGCTTCATCGGGCTCTGGCTCACGCTGCCGATGCGCGCCGTGCCGGGACGCCGCGTGCGGCGTTCATGGCTGTCGCGCTGGGCACCTGCGTGGACGTTGCGCTGGGACGCCGGCCCCCACAAGTGCCAATTCGACCTGCATCGCGCGGGCGGCCTCTGGGCCTGGATCGCGCTGCTGGCACTGGCGATCAGCAGCGTGGCGCTGGCATTGCCCACGGTATATGACGCAGTAACACGCAGCGTGCTCGCGCACCAGGCCGACGAATTCTTCTTGCCACCTGCCGACCCGCCGGGCATGGCCGCAATGGATTGGCAGTCGGCGCGCGAGGCCGGACGGCGCCTCATGCGCGAACAAGCCACAGCACAGGGATTCACCGTGCTGCGCGAGGACTGGATGTTCTTCGATGCCGCGCGCGGCGTCTTCCGTTACGCCGTTCACAGCAATCGCGACGTGGGGCACCGCTATACCCGCACCCTTGTGTTCTTCGACGCGCGCAACGGCCTGTCGCGGGGAGCGTGGTGGCCAACAGGTGCAGCGTCGGCCGACACCCTGCGTTCATGGCTCACGCGATTGCACATGGCCGCGGTCGGCGGCCTGGCCGTCAAGAGCGCGTTGAGTGCGCTCGGGATCGTTGTCGCCGGGCTGTGCGTGACGGGTGTTCTCGTCTGGCGCACGAAGCGTCGTGCGCGCCGCAACGCGATGCGGACCGGGCGAGTCTCCTGAGCGCAGACGGGCTCTGCCACCGGTCCGGCGCTCGTACAATCGCACCCGCTGCCTCGGCGCGACTCGCTCGCCCCCCGAAGCAGCCGTAAGCGTTTACGTCAACCAACGCATCACCAGCGGCACTTGCAGCCGACTGGCGGTGTGCGTTGGTCGCTTCGTCGCTCATCGTGTTCCGCCGGTCCTTGCACCGGTGCCGCGCTCATGTCTCAAGGAGTGGCGGTCGATGTCGAACGTCCTGAAAAATTCTTCCCTGCGCCAGCTGGTCTGGATGACCCTCGCGCTTTTCTGCACCTATCTCTCCGTGGCGATGGCCATGCCGGCCGTGGCCGTGCATGTCTCGCAGACGCTGGGCATGGGCAATGTCTCGTCCGGGTTGGCGGTGGGCATTGCGTTTCTTTCCACGATCCTCAGTCGCGGCTGGGCTGGCCGGCTCGCTGACGAGCGTGGAGGCAAGGTCGCCATGTTCCGCGGGCTGGGCCTGTACGCCATGGCCGGCCTGCTGTGCTGGGCATCGTCGCTGCCCGCGCTCGGCCTCGGTCTTGCTTCCTACCTGGTGCTGCTTGCCGGCCGTCTTCTGCTGGGCCTCGGCGAG
>CAIQMJ010000671.1 GCA_903872875.1 uncultured Variovorax sp. | reverse complement strand
GGCCAACTTTAACGCGGGCGGCACGCAGTTCGATCTTCTTGTTGCGACGCAAAAGAATACGGTGATCGTCGAGGCCAAGACCTATGCGCTCCCTGTTCGAGGCGGAATCAATGGCCCTTGGCAGATCATCGGCGCGGGGAAGCCCAAAGCAACCCGCAATGCCTACGTCCAAGCGCTTGCAGCCAAGAACGAAGCGCGAGACGTCATGCGCCAGTACGTCGCCGACGTCGCGTACCCCGATGCGATGGTCTGCGTTCCGAAGGGCATTCCAGAGGGGTCCGACCTCCCCGCAGCAGACTTCAAAGTGGGAATCGGATCTCTGCAGGAGTTAGTTGCCCGACTTGACTCCACAAGAGGATTCGGCTGGGAATTGAGCAACTGGGAGAAGCTGGTCTCGGACCTGCGCTTGCAGGGAGTCGATGACGTTGATGCGGCCACCAGTGAAGACTACCTCGATGCCCAAATGAAGCTCGACGGGTATCGCGAAGCATTTCTTGCTTTTTACGACAGTGATGTCCGATATGTTTCTGACGAGTATCGACAGGCCGAGACGGTACTCGACCTTCCTGCTCTCGACGCAATGGTGAGGCGATGCTTGCCGGTGCTGCTAAAAGGTCCATCGGGTTGCGGGAAATCCCTCGCCGCCCGGAAACTGGCTGTTGCGCACTTGCGTCGGGGTGGCGTCCCCTTGTTCGTTGGTGCCAAGAGTTTCGACGGGACTCTGCGTAAGTCTCTTGATACCGAGATCGGACTCTTGAGTACCGCTTCGTCCTCCGCATTGCTACGTGCCGCTCGACTCGTTGAAGTGCCATTACTCTTGATCGTCGATGGGTACAACGAGTGCGACGAGAGCTTTGCAGTGGCGCTCACGAGAGGCGCCTCCGCCTTTGCCTTGAGATACGCAGGCGTACTGGTGACTTCACAAGTCACGCCTGCGAGGGCCGATCTATTGGCACTCGAAGAAGTCATCGTCCAGCCTCCATCTCCAGCGATGAAGCGAGAGTTGGCATGTCTTTCTTCGGCTGAAGCGGTTGCGCCCGGGAAGCTCGCCTTGTTGGAGTTGGTTTCCTCTGGCCTGGAGGCAGTTCTTGTCGGTCAAGTGGATGGGAAAATCTCCAACACCGCTAGTCGTTCTGCACTGTATGACGCCTATGCCCGCCACAGACTTGGCGCCCATGCCTTCGATGGAGTCCGCGCACTCTGCGCGCTTGCGAGACTCTTAGTGCGGAGAGCATCGTTTCGGACTTCTTCCCGTGAGTTTGACCGTTTGCTGAGTGAGGTGAATGTTTCTCCGCCAGCGGTCCGGCAAATCGAAGCCGCCGGTCTGATAGTTCGACGAGCAGACCAAGTGACCTTTGCGCACGAACTATTTCTTGCATCGTTTGCGGCAGAGGATGCCATCCGGGCTTCCGGCTTCAACAAGGACTTGATCCTGAAGTCCTTGAACTCTCCTCGCTACCACGCCGGAAAATCATTGCTCATCGGTGCCATCGAGGAACAAGCACTTCTCTATGCTGTCTTGAGCGACTGCGTTGATTCGGAGATCTACGCTGCATCGGCTAAAGGCGAGTGCGGGCCTGATGCCAAGCGCTGGGTGGTGGACCGAATTGGGGCGCTCCTCGCCAAGATGTCGGAAGAAGCGCAGCATGTGCAGTTTGAGCTCGGCGACTCTGGATGGCATGGCGCGCGTATCCGTGAGGACTCAACGACCTTCGCGCCCAACGAAATGGGTCCATTTCTTCCTGCAGTTGCGCATGGAATTTCACAAGGGGACTTCCTCGAGCAGTCGCTTTCGGCAATTGCTCGGATGGATGCCGTCATGGCGGCCAGCATGCCTAAGCTGGCACCCGAGGCGCGCGAGAAGAAGATTCCTTTGAGAAGCGCAATGTTTGCGGATGCCTATGTAATGCCACGGCGCGCGGGAATTGGGCAGCTTGTTTCGGGTCTTCACAGCGGAGCTTTGAGCTTTGTTCGCGAAAGCAGCCCTGGCCTTCGAGCTGCGCTCGAAAAGGCCTGGCCGAGAGCCCGTACTGCGGGCGAGCTCTATTTCCTGATCAACCTGACCCGATACGCCGGAGATG
>CAIQMJ010000670.1 GCA_903872875.1 uncultured Variovorax sp. | reverse complement strand
GCAGACCAGGAGGGCCGCCATGGAGCCGCGCAGGACGCCGCGCTGCTCCCGGCGAAATTCGGAATCGGTCAACTCATAGGCCGGCATGCCGGATCTCCTTATCGCGGGCGCACCTCTTTCATCAGCCAATACGCCCGAGTGACGGAAACGTTCTCAGCAACCAGAACGACAGGTCGGCGAGGTGGCCGCTGATCATGGCCACCCCCATCGCAACCAGCACGATACCCCCGATCAACTGCAGCGGCCGGCTCAGCCGCCGCAGGGTCTGCTGGTGCTGCAACATCTGTCCCGTGAATGTCGCCGCAAGAACGAATGGAATCCCCAGGCCGGCTGAATAAATCGCAAGCAGCCCAACTCCGTCGAAGCCACCGGATACAGCCGCCAACGTCAGTATCGCGCCCAGAACGGGGCCTATGCAAGGTGTCCAGCCAAAGCCGAAGGCCAGGCCGAGCCCGAACGCAAAAACCGGTCGCCCCCCTGGCCAAGTGGGGTGCAAGCGAACGTCGCGCTGCAGCCAGCCGAACCCAGCCGGAATCCCGAGCATCAGCAGCCCAAACAGCACGACCATCCCACCCCCCAGCACGGAGGCTTCACGTCGGTACTGAAGCAGAAGGCTGCCGAAAGCCGATGCGGTTGCGCCGAGTGCCATGAACACTGTCGAGAAGCCGAGCACGAAGACCAGCGCCAGCAGCGGCGGCGTCCACCGGGTCGAAACGGCGGCGCCTTTCTCGCCTGAGGCCGTGCCCGCGATGAAAGAAACATATCCGGGGACGAGCGGCAGCACACAGGGTGACAGGAACGACACCACGCCGGCAGCAAACGCGGCGATCGGTCCGAGTCCGGAATCGAGTGCCATCACGCAGGCTCCGCACGCATCAGCGCTTTCAGTGCGTCGACGATCTTTGGGGCGTCCCACTCGGCGGTCCCGCTCATGCGGCCGATCTCGCGGCCCTGCCGGTCCAGCAGCAAGGTCGTGGGAACCCCTACCGCCTTGAGCTTGAAGATTGCGTTGGTATCGGCATCCTGGTAGATGGCGAGATGCCTGATCCCCTCTGAAGCATAGAAGGACTTGACCAGTTCCAGCCCCTTTGCGCCCGTGTCCACGGACAATGCAACGACTTGAAAATCAGCACCACCCAGTTGTGCCTGTAGGCGGTCCAGCGACGGCATCTCCTGCCGGCATGGTGGGCACCAGGTGGCCCAGATGTTCAGAAGGACCACCTTGCCTTTGAGGCTAGCGAGCTCCACGGGTCCACCAGCACCGTCCAGCACACGCAGCTCCGGCAATGGAATAGGCTGAGCGCGCATGACGAGTGGCAGCGCGCCCGCAGGCACAGTGGCAGGGATACGCGAGGACTCGAGGTACGCCAGCACGCCCAGCCCAGCCGCGAGGGGAAGGCCCAGGCCCAGCAGCCAACGGCGTCGAGCAAGATTGGCGTTGTCCTGAGATTGCGAGGGTCCCATCACGCACCTCCCAGAAGCAACCTGGCATCGGACGCCAGCGCAGCGGCGCCGGCCCGGTAGCGCGCGTAGAGTCGAAGCTGTCCCTGCGGGTCGCAAACAAAGCTGGCGGCCGAGTGGTCGATGGTGTACGACGTCGCCGAAGCGCCTGGATTTTTCTGGGCGCGGATTCTGAATTCGGCTGCTGCGCGTTTGAGTTGCTCCTGCGTCGACCGCGGTGCGACAAAGGCCGCGTCGAAGTGCACCACGTAGCTCTTGAGCATTTCGGCGGTGTCACGCTCCGGATCGACGGTCATGAAGATCCCGCGCAGCCTGACCCCCTGCGCGCCCATCAGCTTCTTGGCCTGCGCGAGTTCCGTCATGGTCGTCGGACAAACGTCCGGACACTGCGCGAACCCGAAGAAGGCGACCACGAATTCGCCCTTGAAGTCCTTCAGACTGCGCACGACGTCGTTCTGGTCGGGGAATTGGAAGTCACGGGCGTATCCGGCGCCCGTGATGTCGATCAGCTGAAACGGGTTTCTGTGCTGCTGCGACTTTGACTGCACGAGGATTGCTGCCGGGACACCGAGCTGCGTCGATATGCCGAACTCCAATGCAATGCGGCGCCACTCCAAAACTCGTGTCGTCTGGGCCAGCGACAGAACGGCGCACCCTGCGGGATGCCGAGGTCGTCACGTCTTCTCCCTTGCCTGCGGCTGGCGCGCGCCACCGAAGGACGTGAGCACCAGGCAGGCTGCGCCGACCGCGATGCCAATGTCGGCGACATTGAAGGCTGGCCAGTGCCATCCACCAAGGTGGAAGTCCAGGTAGTCGATCACCTGCCCGCGAGCTGCGCGATCAAACGCATTGCCGAGCGCGCCGCCGAGGATCAGGCTGAACGCCAGCGATTCCGCGCGCGGCCGGGGAGCGCGCAGCATCCAGATCAGCCAACCCGAAATTGCGACGGCGATGATCAGGAAGAACCAGCGCTGCCACCCTCCGGCACCAGCCAGGAAGCTGAAGGCAGCCCCTGGATTGAGCACATGGACCAGATTGAAGAACGGCGTGACCGAATGCGACCACCCCAGGGGAGTCGTTGCGTCGATATAGCTCTTGGCGGCCTGGTCAGCGGCGAGGACCACGAGGGCGAGCGGGACCCAGGATGCTTGTCCGTTTGGATACATGTTCACGTGGCGGTAATGGGGCCGGCGGCGGTTTTCGTCGCCAGTTCGAACGGTGATTTCAGCGCCTCTTCGACCTGCTTGTCGGTCCGCGTGACACCCAAGCTCAGAGCGATCCGTAGCTGTGGAGCCCAGACAGGAACATGTTCACACCCAAAAATGCGAAGGTCGTCACCGCCAGTCCCACGAGGGCCCACCACGCGGAAACTGTGCCGCGCAGCCCCTTCACTAGGCGCAAGTGTAGCCAAGCCGCGTAGTTCAGCCAGACAATGAGCGCCCACGTTTCCTTCGGATCCCAGCTCCAGTAGCCGCCCCAGGCGTCGGCGGCCCACAGAGCGCCAAGCACAGTGGCCACCGTGAAGAACGCGAAGCCAACGGCTATTGCCCTGTACATGACGTCATCGAGCACATCGAGCGCGGGAAGCCGCGATGCGATGCGCCGCCGCGCCAGCAGAATGCTACTGACGATCAGGGACGACACGCCCAAGTAGACTGGCCAGAACGAGCTGCCGGCTTCGGCGCCGCGACGGAACACCAACGGTTCAAGGCAGAGGGCCGTGCCCAGAAGCCACAGCGGAGCCAGCTTGTACCAGCGGGTTTCGCTAGCCTGCTGCTTGATCAGGTAAGCGAACGCGACCATCGCAGCCAGAGCGAATGTGCCGTATCCGACAAAGTTCGCCGGCACGTGGACTTTCATCCACCAACTTTGCAGCGCCGGCACCAGCGGCTGGATCTCGTGCTGCTCGCGCACGAGCGTGTACCACAGCAAGAACCCCACTGCCGCACTGACGATCAGCATGGCGAATGCGCCAAGGGCGCGCGTTTGGTAGCGATCCTCGAAATACAGGTAGAACGCCGCCGTCATCCAACTGAACAGCACAAAGACTTCGTAGAGGTTGCTCACGGGGATGTGGCCGATGTCCGGTCCCATCAAGTGGCTTTCGAACCAGCGCACCGCCGTTCCGACAAGTGCCATGCTGACGGCCGCCCAGGCGAGACCTGTCCCGAGCCGGTCGAAGCCAACGGCGCGCGTGGTTAGCATGCCCATCCAGTAGAAGGTCGTGCTCATGAAGAAGAGCAGGCTCATCCACATGATCGCCGATTGGCTGGAAAGGAAATATTTGAGCCAGAACACCGACTCCGCGCGCTGCAGGTCTCCTTGGTAAGCCGTGCAGGCCAGCACGGAAACAATCGCGACGCCGGCGACCAGCGCGCGCAGCGGGCGCCAGAACCAGCCCAACCAGATCACAGCCGGAACGGACAACGCGAGGATGGCCCTCTCGTAGACGTCCATCTGAGCCGCGTATGTGGCAAGTGCGTAGCCGCCTGCAATAACGACGAAGGCAGCGAAAAGCCAATCGACGGCATTGCGGCGCGCGAAGAATCCCTCGTGGAGGGAGACGGTGTAGGTCTGCGCAGTGGTGTTCATTCGCTGTCTTGCGAGTTTCGTTCGGCGGAGGGAGTAGAGGTCGCACGTGAAGCCTTGCGGGCGTGCTCGAGAATTTCCCTGCCGCCATTGGCCGCGAACAGTGCCGCGACGATGCCCAGGATCAGGTCCGGCATGTTTGATCCCAGCCACAGCACGAGAATTCCGCTGGCAAGGATCGCCATATTCACGATCGAGTCATTGCTCGTGAAGATAGCGGATGCTTTGAAGTTGACGTCCTCCCCCCTGTGGCGCCTGATCAGGCGCAGGCAGAGAACATTGATCGCCGCGTTCACCGCTGCCATAGCCATCATAGCTAGCCCGATAGGCGCTTCCGAACCCATAAACCTGCGAATGACCTCGCCGACCAGCAGGATCGACAGGCCGATCAGAAGCCATCCGGACAAGCGGGCCGCGGCAACCTTGGCCCGCACACTTCGGCCGACCGCGTAGATGCCCACCCCGTACACGGACGCGTCTGCCAGATTGTCCAGTGCCGCGCCGATCAGCGCGGTCGAGGACGCCCATACCCCCACGCCCATTCCGAGCGCGGTTTGTGCAAGGTTGATCATCAGCACGTACAACAGGATCCTGCGGTCCTGCGCGTTGCTGGACGCAAGGTCCATCGCGGCAAATTCGTCTTCGTCGCCCACTATCCGCCCTTGCGCGCCAGGTCCAGCAGGTACTCGGCCACGGAGAGAGATTTGGAGTTCGAGCCGGCCAGCGTACCGGATGTGAGCCAGCGACCATTCACGCCGATCGACGGCGTGCCTTCGATCGCATAGCCGGTCGCCAGCGCGGTGGCTTGCTTCACCTTCGCCGCGACGCTGAAAGAGTCCAGTGCCTGAAGGAACCGCACGCGGTCCACGCCATGGGTCGCAGCGAAGCTTCCGATCTGATCGGGAGTATCCAGTTTCCTGCGTTCGACGTGAAGGGCAGCGAAGACCTTCGGGTGCAGCTGCTCCACCAGGCCCATTGCCTCGATCGCGAAGTACAGCTTCTGATGGATCACGACGTCCTCTCGAAACGCGACCGGGATGCGGCGGAAGAGAACGTCGCGCGGCAGCTTTTTCTGCCACGCGTCGATCATGGGTTCGAAGGCGTTGCAATGTCCGCAGCTGTAGGCGAAGAATTCCAGCACCTCCGGCTGGCGGGCGTCGCGGGTGGGTTGCCGCGACTGCAGAGCAACGTAGTTGCGGCCCTCCACCGGGCGGTCCTGGGCGACCGCAGGCACGCTCCAAACGGCCATGGGAGCAAATAGAGATGAAGCAAAAAGTCTTCTTTTCATGAGAATCCGGATCTAGCTGGTTCCGCCAAGCCGTCAATTAGAAACTATGAAATCGGTACAAGGTCAAGCCATCCGGATCGCGAGCTGCGCCGCGGTGGGGAGATTGGGCTGCGCCTGTAGGACGCTGCCTAGAATGTGCGGCCATTGCCCGATGGCCGCCATCCGCAGGTTTCCCCTTGCGCAACGCGGCCGTCCGTCGTCCTAGGCGAACCGAGACATTCACCATGACCCAAGAACAAGCCCTCGACGTGCTGGTGATCGGCGCCGGCTCCGGCGGTTACATCGCATCGATCCGAGCCGGCCAACTCGGCCTCAAGGTCGCGTGCGTTGAGGCCAACCCGTATGCCGATCCGAAGGGAGAGCCGCGGCCGGGCGGGACCTGCCTGAACATCGGCTGCATCCCCTCGAAAGCGCTGCTGTCGTCGAGCGAAGAGTTCGAGAAAATTGAGAAGCACGCTGCCGCTCACGGCATCCGCGTGGCGGGCGCCACGATGGACGTGCCGGCAATGATCGCGCGCAAGGATGCGATCGTGACCAAGATGGCGCAAGGCATCGAATACCTGTTCCGAAAGAACAAGGTTGCCTATCTGAAGGGCCGCGCGACAATCCTCGGGCGGGCAGAGGATGGCTTCAGGGTGTCCATCTCCCGATCCGGCTCGATTGAAGAGGTGACCGCTCGCAACCTGGTAATCGCAACCGGGTCCCTCCCGCGCCAGCTGCCCGGCATTGAAGTCGACAACGTGGACGTTTGCGACAACGCTGGCGCGTTGGACTGGCGTTCTGTTCCGCGCCGGATGGTGATCATCGGGGCCGGCGTGATCGGGCTTGAATTGGGATCGGTCTGGCGCAGGCTGGGTGCGCAGGTCACGGTCATCGAGGCGCTGCCGCAGTTGCTGCCCATGTGCGATGCGGACGTGGCGCGAGAGATGCTCAAGTTGCTCATGGCGCAAGGCATGGATTTTCGGTTCGGCGCGCGCGTGACGGGCCTTGAGCGAACGAAGGATGGATCGCTTGGCCTCGCCTATGTCGACGCGAATGGCGCGGCGCAGTCTTTGGAGTGTGACAAGCTGGTGGTCGCGGTGGGCCGAGTCCCAACGAGTTCCGGTCTCGGCCTGGAAACTCTTGGCGTCAAGATTACTCAGCGTGGCTTCGTGGATGTAGACGCGCATTGCCGCACGTCAATCGACGGCGTTTATGCGATCGGCGACGTCGTGCGGGGGCCTATGCTGGCTCACAAGGCCGAAGACGAGGGTGTGATGGTGATGGAGCGCATCGCGGGCCAGGCGGGGCACGTCAGCTACGACGCCATCCCGTCGATCATCTACACCAGTCCGGAGGTGGCCTGGGTCGGCCGTACCGAGCAGGAATTGAAGGATGCCGGCATTGCATACCGGGCGGGCAAATTTCCGTTCACTGCCAACGGCCGCGCGCTCGGCAACGGCGACACGTCAGGGTTCGTGAAGGTCGTGGCCGATCAGAAGACGGATGCGGTGCTGGGCGTTCACATCGTCAGCACGTATGCTTCGGAGATGATCGGAGAGGCCACGATGGCGATCGAGTTCAAGGCCTCGGCCGAGGACATCGGCCGGATCTCACACGCCCATCCGACGCTCTATGAGGCCATCCGCGAAGCTTCGCTTGCCATTGGCACCGGAGCGCTCAACCTGTGAACTTTCCCGGCCATGCGCAGCGCTCAAAAATTGCTGTCGCGTCGGAGGCGGGAGGCGACTATTCGGGTTGGACGGGCAACGCGCGTTTGTGGCGGCTGGCGAGGTAGAACCGTTCAATGATGGCCACAGCGGAATCGGACACGGGCCGCCACGTATGCGCACGTCTGCAATCGCGATGCCGAGTTCGAGATTGCCCGTCAGACCGTCCCCCGGGGGGGGGCCGGCTACAACACTGCGCTGGGCAACGACATCCTGGGAAAGAGCCGGGACATCAAGACCAAGGGGCTGCAGAACGCCGCCGATGGCAAGCCCTACACGACGCTGGTGTTTGGCAACGGCAGCGGGGAGCGCAAGGACGTGCGTGACGACCTGCCCAGCGTCGACACCTCCGGCAACAAGGACTACAAACAGGCAGTCTCGATTCCACTCAGTTCGGAAACCCACGGCGGCGGCGATGTGATGCTGTTGGCCACAGGCGCCGGAAGCAAGGCGTTCAAAGGGTCGCTCGACAACACCAAGGTGTTTGGCCTCATCCGGCAGGCATTCGGTTTCTGATGCGCCGCGCCGTGAACAACGTGTTGCGTGTGGGCCTGGCTTGTGTGGCCATGCTGGCGGCGCAGCAGACGCTTGCGCAGGATGTCGAACTTCTCATCAAGCACATGTCGGTCGCCAAGGGCGCTGACGGCGTCACGCGGACGAACGAGTTTGCCGAGCGCATGTCCCGCAGCAAGGACAATCTTTGGGTCAGCCGGATTCTGCCCGCGGATTCCATGCCGCGGGGGAGCATGCGAATGGTGGAAAGGCGCACAAGCATCTTGACGTTGCCACCGCGTCCCGTTGGATCACCAAGGACGCCACCGGCAAGGCGCAGCTCAAGCTTGTTCCCGCCTATGAGAAGGTCGTCGTGACTGTCGGCAAGGCCGACTTCGACAGTGTTGGCTTCGATGGTTCCTGGGATGCCGCCTGGGGCTTGATTGACGCCGGTACGTTGAAGCGAATGAAACCCGAACCTACCTCGGATGACCTCACGACTTACACCTTGGCGGAGAAGGGTCGTAGCCTGAAAGTGGTCTGGAACTCCAGGCTGAAATTGCCTGCCCTGGTGGAATCCAAGGACAGGACTTCGCAGCGCCACACCGTGGTTCATGTGCTGGGAATCCCGCCGGCGCGTCCCTGGGACGGGTTGTAGGGGTTCTCTCAGAAAGAATACGCGGACTACCTGGACTGATGGCGCGGCTTCGCGATCATGGTCACGTGCTCCCGGCACCGCAAGAACTCCCAGCTGAGTGCGTTTTTAGATGAGAGGCCTCAGCGGGCGCTCTCGGCTCGCAACGCGACAATCGCCCGAACCGAGGCTTGAGCATTGTCGTGCTGGGAGACGATGTGAAACGCATTGGACAGCGTCGCGGGCGGAGATGAAGGGATGGAGTCGGGAATCGACCATGGCCCTGCTGCTGCGGTCCGTCTCGACCCCGTCACACCAACCCTGTTACATTGCCCTTTTCATGACCAGCAGAAAGCTGTTCAGCAATGAAAGTGAAGATACTCATCGCCACGATGGCCGCTTCTGCGGGGTTGCTTGGCGCCGGGCTGCTTTACAGCACAAGCTCCAGCAAGGCACCGGAAGCCACGTTCGTTCTTCTCGATGGGTCCTTGAGAACGGCCAACGACTTTCGCGGGAAGGTGACGTTGGTCAACTTCTGGGCCACGAGCTGCGCCACCTGCGTGGCAGAGATGCCCATGATTGTGCGGACCTATGAGAAATACCATTCACGTGGCTACGAAACCTTGGCTGTTGCCATGAGCTACGACCCTCCGACCTATGTCGTCAACTTCGCCAGCACCCGCAAGCTGCCGTTCGCCGTTGCCCTGGACAACACCGGCGCAGCGGCAAAGGCTTGGGGAGATGTGAAGGTCACACCGACGACCTTCGTTGTGAACAAGCACGGCAATATCGTCAAGCGGTACGTT
>CAIQMJ010000669.1 GCA_903872875.1 uncultured Variovorax sp. | reverse complement strand
GGCTCTTTAGCTCAGTCGGTTAGAGCGATGGAATCATAATCCACAGGTCCGCGGTTCGAATCCGTGAAGAGCCACCAGTTAAAAGCCCCTTGCCAGTTCACGACTTGCAAGGGGTTTTGCATTTCCGCCCCTTGTTCCGCCAACCGCAGTTCGTCAACCCGGCCGCCGGGATGTTTCTTGGCGAATCCAGATTCAGAGGCAAAAAGTCATTCGCAGGTGTCGGGCGATCAGTTCCGCTGTTGGCGATGCGGTGGCTTCCAGTCCCCACTGCATTACTGGCCTTCGGCATGCGCGGGCCACTCCACTCCGCTCAATTCGATTGCGTCCGCATGCGTCGACTCTGTTGGCTCGATTGTCCGAATTTCCGATATCACGCCGTTGTCGTGGGAAGCGTCGACCAGCGGTCTGGGCAGAGACTTGGTCGGTTTGACACCGAGCTCGCGCAACATGTCCGCCTGCCTGACGATGTTGCCCTTACCGGTCGCCAGCCGTTTGTGCGCTTCCGAGTACGATTTTTGGGCGGCACCTAACTTGGCGCCGACATCTTCCAAGTCAGAGACAAATGCGACCAGCTTGTCGTAGAGTTCCGCGCCGCGCTTTGCGATGTCCTGTGCATTCCTGCTTTGCTGCTCCTGCCGCCAAAGATGGGCCACGGTGCGCACGACAAAAAGAAGCGTAGATGGGCTCACCAGCAAGACGTTCTTCGACCAGGCGTCCATGAAGATTTTTTCGTCCTGCGTCACGGCGGTCATGAAGGCCGGCTCCACCGGCACGAACATCAGTACGAAATCGAGCGTCTGCAGTTGGTACAGCTGCTGGTACTTCTTGTCCGACAGAAGCTTTATGTGGCCTTGTACGGAATTGAGATGACCCTTTAAGGCCACAGCTCTCGCATCATCCGACTCTGCGGACACGAGTTGCTCGTAGGCAACGAGAGACACCTTCGCATCGACGACGAGGCGGCGGTCCCCCGGCAGGTTGATGACCACGTCCGGCATCTGGCGCGAGCCGTCCTCATTGCGCTGGCTATCTTGGACGACGTATTCGAACCCCCGGCGCAGACCCGAAGCCTCCAGGACGCGTTCCAGAATCAGTTCGCCCCAATTGCCCTGGGTCTTCGCTTGGCCCTTCAATGCCTGAGTCAGATTCTGAGCTTCCTTGCTGAGCGCCTGATTGAGGCCAACCAACTCTTTCACCTGGCTCGCCAGTGCGGAACGGTCCTTGCCCTCGGCCACATAAACCTCCTCAACTTTGCTCTTGAACTCGGTGAGCTGACCCTTCAAGGGCTCGAGCAGAAGTCCAAGGCTCTCCTTGTTCTGTTCGGCAAAGCGCCTTGATTTGTCTTCGAGGATTTCCGTCGCCAAGTTGCGGAACTGGTCGGTAAGAGCCTCCTTTGCGGCAAGCAGGTCCCGCAGACGCTCCTCGGCCCCTTCGCGCTCCTTCTCCTGGACGATGCGAGCCTCTCCCAGTTCACGCTGAAGGTCGTTCACCGCCGTTCGTGCATGCAAATGCCCTGTCTTCTCCCGCTCCAGTTCGGCCTTCAACTCCCGCAAGTTCTCACGGTCAGCATTGCCCTGGCCCTGCAGCGTCGCGATCTGCCCCGCGGACGTGGCTTTAAGCTGGCTCAGTTCGGCAGAAGTCGCTTCCAATTCGCCGGTTACTCGTGACAGCGAGGACCGAAGCTCCGCCATCTGTGCAACTTGTTCTTCCAAGCCAGCCTTGCGTTCATTGGCCGCATTGAGGTCGCGTTTCGTCGTCTCGAGAGCGCGGGCGGCGGCAGCCAATTCATCTTTCGACGCATCGAGCTGAAGGACTTGCTCCTCCAATGTGGCGCGCCGCTCGCTGCCAGCGTTCAGCTGCAGCTCGACAGCCTCGAGCTTGCTTTCGAGTTCTGCTTTTTCAGCCCGAAATGCCTCAAGATTTTCT
>CAIQMJ010000668.1 GCA_903872875.1 uncultured Variovorax sp. | reverse complement strand
ACCGATCACCAATGCACTCGCCACACTGTGGGTGGAAGACGGCACGGCCGACGCGATGCTGCAGGCAGTGCGCAACGAATCGAATGCGCGCGTTGCGCTCGCGATGCGGCATCTGGGCAGCTACGGCGTGGCGGCGCCCAGCGAGAGCTTCCATCTCTGGCTGCCGCTGTCGTCGGCCTGGAGCACCGTGGAATTCGCCTCGTACCTCCGCACGCAGAACGTGGGCGTGGTGGCAAGCGCGGCCTTCTCGACCGACGGCATGCCGCCGGAAGCCGTGCGCATCTGCCTGGGCGGCCCCATGTCGCGCGACGAGTGCAACGACGCGTTGCGCCTGATTGCCGACACGCTCGCCCACCCGCTGCACCCGCACGCAACGGTGATGTAGCGCGCGGCCGGACGGCCTCACCAAGGTTGTAGGCAGGCGTAGGCTGTGGATGACGCCCAGCCTGCCTGATGCCGGACGCCTGCGCGCCACGCTGCGTTTAGCCTGAGGCTCATCGGCGGGTTCAGAAGGTCTTCATGAAAAGTATCGTGCTATGGCTCTGCGGTGTTCCGCTGATCGTGGTGATCGGCTTGACGGTCTTCGGGATTCTCTGAGGCGGTTCCTCCTCCCGGCGCATTTGCGCGCCGTTGCATAGCGCCCTTCGGGGCGCTTTTTTTTGCGCGAGGTCGACGGCGAAGCCAGCCTCAGCGCTCGCTCAACGCCACCAGCCCCTGCGCCCCCACGTTCTCGAACACGAGCACAGCTGCAGCCAGATCCTCCAGCGCAGTACCGACAGATTTGAAAACGGTACGCCCCGTCGTCGCGTCGCGCCCCGGCACCAATGCCCGCGCCAGGTCCTCCAGCGTTCCCACAATGGAAGACGCATCGAACACGCTGCGCGACATCGGCCCCAGCAGTTCACCGCTCTTCTGCAGCGCCTCCACCGTGTCGACCACGATCCGCGCCCCGGCAAAGCAGGCGTCGTCGGCCTCGCGCATCTGTGGCGTGAAGCTGCCGATCAGGTCGAGATGGCTCCGGGAGCCCAGCCATGCGCCCTGCACCACAGGACTCGTGGCCAACGTCGCGCAGCTCACGATGTCGGAATGCGCTACGGCCGTCGCCAGGTCCGCGGCAGCGACGGCATCCACGCCGCCCAGCCGCAGCTTGCCGGCCAACGCCTCGGCCTTGGCTGGCGTCCGGTCCCAGACCGTCACCCGTTCGATCGGCAGCACCACCCGGTACGCCTCGGCCAGCAGGCTGCCGACCCGGCCCGCGCCCACGACCAGCAGGCTGTTCGCCAGGGGCGGCGCCAGATACGAAGCCGCCAGCGCCGAAGCGGCCGCGGTGCGCCGAGACGTGATCTCGTCGCCGTCGATCTGTGCCAGCGGCACGCCGGTCTGCGCGTCATACAGGACATAGGTCGAGAACAGCCCCGGCAGCCCGCGGGCCGCGTTGCCGGCAAAGATGTTGACGGTCTTGATGCCCAGGTAGGCACCCGGTTGCCAGGCCGGCATGATCAGCACCGTTGCGCTGACACCGGTGTCCGTCGGCAATGTGTGCGTGTGCCGCAGCGGCACCTCGCAGCCGCTCGCGAACATGTCGCGCAAGGCGGGGATCAGCCGGTCGAATGGCAAGGCCGCACGCGTGGCGGCGGCATCGATGAATTGCATGGCTGCCTCGTTGACCGTCGTTGATCGTTGATGAACAGCTGCCGGTGGGCGGATGCGCCGGTGCCGTCAGTGGGTGTCGCGGCGCAGCGCCTGCACGTCGGCATGCAGCGACTGCGCCCACGCGCGCCGCTCCTGGCCGAACGACGGTTGAGGCTCGCCGAAGCGCACGATCGCGAGCAGCGGCGGCGCCCTGAGCGTGCGCCACAGCGACGTCGCCAGGTTGTCGTCGTCGATGTAGCGCGGCGCCTGGCTGGTCTCGCCGGTCGCCGCGTCGGCGTAGCGGATCGCGGCCGGCTGCACCGGTGCGCCGGACGAGATCGCGGCCTGCAGCAGGTTCGCGTGGAAGGGCAGCAGCCCGCGGCCATCGCTCGTGGTGCCTTCGGGGAAGACCGCGATCAGGTCGCCCTTGCGCAGTGCGTCGGTCATGTGATGCACCACGCGCAAAGCGTCGCGCCGTCGCTCGCGCTCGATGTAGAGCGAGCCGGCACCGTCCGACAGCGTGCCGATCAGCGGCCAGTGGCGCACGCCCGACTTCGACACGAAGCGCACGTGGCGCGCCGCATGGACCGTCAGGATGT
>CAIQMJ010000667.1 GCA_903872875.1 uncultured Variovorax sp. | reverse complement strand
TTCGGGAGTTTCCGCTGCGCGCCGGTCGCGTCGTGGTGCGTGGCAGCAAGGCCCAGCGCGACAAGAAGACCGTCCTGCGCGCCGATTACGCGCTGTTCTACAAAGCCGACATCCCGCTCGCGACCTTGGAGGCCATCGCGCTGGACAGTTGATCGAGCGGGTCATGGGCAAAACCGTGTTGCGCGGGCCCGGCGAGGCCGACGAAGTCACCGAAGCACAGGAACTGACGGTCGGATCTCTTGTTGACAAAACGCCGCAAGAAACTTGATAAAACTTGATTTTTGACCGTGTCGCCCCAACAATCGATAGGCTATGCACAAAGTCATTCGCAGCGAGAAGGTCAAGCAGGCCTTGGAAGCACGGGGCTGGACCCAGAAGGTGCTCGCTGAAAAGCTGGACGTGACCGGGCAGGCCGTCACGAATTGGCTCAAGGGCGACGGCTTTCCCCGACCGGACAAACTGCTCAAGCTGGCCTCGACATTGCAGCTCGGATTCTCGGATCTGGTGCAGGTGCCGGCCGAAGGCCAGCCGGTCGTTGCGTTTCGCAAGAAGGCCGCGACCAAGACGACCGAAGCCCACATCGCCCACGCCATGGCGATGGGTGCGCTGCTCAAGCCACTGGTGCCATTTCTCCCGACGCTGCCTGCACTGCGTACCCAGATTCCGTCGGCGTCCATCGACTACACGTTCCTGCAAGCTGCGGCGAGCCAGACCCGGTCGAGGCTGGGATTGGGTCAAGACGCAGTGCTGGGCTACGAGCATCTGATCGGCGAGTTTGCCGGCAATGGCGCCGTCGTCGTTCCGGTGATGTGGGGCGAGCTGAAGAACCATCGCAATGCGCTGCACATCCTCCTGCCGCAGGAGCAGGTGACCTTCATCTTTTTGAACCTCGATACGCGGCTGGAAGATTTCAAGTTCTGGATGGCACATGAGCTGGCGCACGTGTTCACGCCGGAACTGGCGGGCCGCGAAGAAGGCGAGGATTTCGCGGATGCGTTTGCAGGTGCGCTGCTGTTTCCAAAGCCGATGGCTCAGGCAGCCTATGCAGAGGCTCACCGCTTGCGCGACGCATCGGGCCAGATCAAGGTGCTCCAGCGCTTTGCGGGCGAGCACAGCATCTCCATCTTCAGCGTCTTCTGCGAAGTCAACCGGTATGCGACGGCTGCCGGGCTGGATGCATTGGCGTGCGAAGACAAGGAGATCCATGCCGTCCGCAACGGACAGCGCGGCACACTGGTCAGCGAGTCGTTGTTTTCGCCCTTGCCGCCCCCGCCTGCGAAATACATGGCGGCTGCGCACAACATGTTCCGCACCGAGTTCTTCCTTGCACTGCAACGCATGATCAAGAGCAAGGGTACCGGTGCAGGCTATCTGCAGCAGGTGATGGACATTCCGCTGCAAGACGCGGTAGCGCTGCACGCAGAGCTTTCGTCTTGACGCTGGTTCTGCTCGACACCAACACCTATCTGCGACTGGCCAAGCGGGTCAGGCCCGCTGTCGGCGTGAAGTTCGGGCAGAAGGGCTACGTGCTGACCATCCTGAAAGTGGTCGAAGACGAGGTGCATCAGAGTCCGCGCCTGCGTCACCAGTACCCATGGTTCGACGACGCGGAATTCGCAGACGAGCGCATGGCGAAGCAGGTCCGGCTGAGCGCCGATGAAAAGAGCAGCATCCAGGCCGTGCAAAGCGTGCTGCGCGCGTTCGTACTGGAAGACGCAGACAAGTTCACGTCGGGCGGCCGTTCACCGCCGGGTGCAACCGATTGCTGGCTGCTGGCCTTCGGTCAGGTCCGGCCGGCCATCGTCGTGACGGACGACCTCGGCATGCATACCTTGGCCGAGGATTTTGGCATCAAGGTATGGCACGGCTATGAGCTGCTCGACAAGCTCCGATCGGCCAAGGTGGTTGACTCCGAGTTGGTCCGCGACATCTACGATGCGCTGGAGCGCAACGGTGATCTCACCGCCACCTGGCGAGAGGCCAGAACTCGCGTCTTCGGCCGGATATTCGGCGCCGAGCCCGGCTAGGCACACCACGCCTTGCAACTATCTCGCGTCACCCCTCCGGCGCCCCGGCCTCGGCAAGCGCACGCAACGCCGCATCCGCCGCATGCACCACACGCCCGCCGACCAGCGTCAGCAGCGCATGCAGCCCCGGCAGTTCGTCGTCGGCGACGCGCAGCGGGTCGCCGCTGAGCACGGCCAGGTCGGCCACGCATCCGGGCGCCAGCACGCCCTTCTCGCTTTCCTCGAAGCTGAGCCAGGCGCCATGGCGCGTCATGGTCGCCAGCGCCTGCATCCGGTCGAGCGCCTGCGCCGGACCGATCACCCGGCCGCTGGTGCGCTCGCGCCGCACCACCGACGCCCACATCGCATGGAACATGCTCGGCGGCACGTTGTCGCTGCCCACTGCCAGCGGCAGGCCGGCCTCGATCAGCAGGCGCTGCGGCACGTGGCCGTTGCCTTCGTCCGGCGCATCCAGCCGCACCTTGCCGTTCTTCCAGAGCGAATAGAAGGGGATGGTCGAGACCATCACGCCGAGCCGCTTCAGGCGCGGGATGTCGGCGGCGTCCATGGCGCCGATGTGTTCCAGCACCCAGCGCCGGCCGGCCAGCGGAAAGTGGCGGTCGATGCGCTCGAACACGTCGAGCACCTCGCCCAGCCGGTCGCCGATGACGCTGTGCACGCGCAGGTCGTGCTCGGCCGCGGCGGTGGCGTAGTCCTCGAAGTCCTCGATGCGGTTGGCCCATTCGACGAAGCCCATCCAGCCGGTGTTGGGCAATGCGCGCCGCACTTTGGCCGCCGACACCGCACTGCCGCCAAGACCGATGTAAACGCCGCTCACGCGCAGGAAGTCGTCGCCCAGCCCGCGGCCGCGCGCATGCGCGAGCCAGTCGCGCATCGCGAGCTTCGCCTCGGCGAGGTTCGACCAGACCGGGCTCACGCACAGGCGGGTGCGCATCGTGAGTCCGCCCTGCTCCCACAGCCGCCGGTAGACCGAGATGGTCTCGGGCGCGGAGCCGTGGCCTTCATAGAGGCTGGTGGTACCGGTGGCGTGGTAGATCGGCAGCGAGCGGCGCAGGCCTTCGAGCCGGTCGTCGAAGCCGAAGGCCGGCACGTCGCGCAGCAGGTCGAACTCGACCATCGGGCGCTTGTTGTTCTCGACGATCAGGCCGGTGGGCTGGCCGTCGGCGCCGAATTCGATCTCCAGCCCGGCACATTCGGGACAGCTGCCGGTAACGATGCCGTTGCGTTCGAGGCCGAGCGAGTTGAGTGCGTTGTAGCCCGGCGGCACGCCCCAGTTGCCGAACAGGCCGGGGATCAGCACCGGATGCCGCGGCGCCACGCCGTCGAGTTCGGCGCGCGTCGGCATGCGGCCTTCGGCCAACTGCGCCGGGCCGTCGAAGTAGTACGGCGGCCGGCCGACCGGCATGGTGACGATCCACGCGCCCTCGGGCGTGCGCGCAGCCTCGCGCGCGATCACGGCCAGCACGTCGGCCACGCTGCGGGCCTCGGCCAGGCTCGGGCGCAGCGTCTTGAGGCCTTCGCGCTCGGCGTGTGCGTGCGCATCGACCAGGCCTGGCACGACGGTGCGGCCTGCCAGCGGCAGCAGCGCGGTACGGGGCCCCGCGTGCGCCATGACGTCGGCCTCGCTGCCGACGGCGAGCACGCGGCCGCGGCGCAAGGCCACGGCCTGCGCCGGCGGCGCGCCGGGGACCATCGTCAGCACCTGGCCGCCGGTCAGCACCAGGTCGGCATCGCCCATCGGCAGGACGCCGCTCATCGCCGCGACTCCCCGCCGTACCACGGGAACAGCCGCGTCAAGAGGCTCGCGAACAGATGGTCCGCCGCGAAGCCGATGGCACCGAGGAAGATCAGCCCGACGAACATGATGTCGACGCGGAACACCAGGTGCGCGAAGGAGATGAGGTAGCCCAGGCCCTGCTCCGCACCGACCAGCTCGGCCGCCACCAGCACCACGAAAGCGACCGCCGTGGCCTGCCGCAGGCCAGCGAAGACGAAGGGCAAGGCGGCCGGCAGCGCGACCAGGAAGACCTGCTGCATGCGGCCCGCGCCCAGGCTCGCGGCCGAGCGCAGGTAGATCGGCGGCAGGTCGCGCACACCGATGAAGGTGTTGACCCAGACCGGGAAGAAGGTGCCCCAGGCGATCAGCATCACCTTCGACAGATCGCCCAGGCCGAACCACACGATGGCGAGCGGCACGATGGCGATCGACGGGATCGCGCGAAAGCCGTGCAGCAGCGGATCGCTCAGCTGGCGCAGCACGGTGCTGCGGCCGGTCAGCACGCCGATCACCACGCCCAGGCTGGCGCCGAGGACGAAGCCCAGCACCGCGCGCTGCAGGCTGGCGGCGACATGCGGCCAGACCTCGCCGGTCTTGAAGGTCATCGCGTAGAGCTCGCGCACGGTGTCGGAGGGCGGCGGAAACATCTTCGGGTTGATGCCGGGCACCACGCGCGGCGCCAGCTCCCAGAGGCACAGGAAGATCAGCACGCCGATCAGGCCGAGCCCGACCTGGCGCCAGCCCGCGCGGCGCTGGCTGCGTGCACGGCTCGCGAGGAAGCCCTGTTCGATGGTCTGGCGTTCCTGCGGCGTCATGGCTGCGTCTCCACGGTGGCGGTCTCGAGTTCGGCGAAGGTCTTCGCGATGCGTGCGTAGGCGGCGGCGAACTCGGGCGAGCCGCGGTCGCGCGGATACGGCAGGTCGACCTCGACCACCTGCTCGATGCGGCCCGGATGCGGGGTCATCACCACCACGCGCTGCGCGAGGTACACGGCTTCCTCGATGTTGTGGGTGATGAAGAAGATGCTCGGCGCCAGTTCACGCCAGATGCCCAGCAGTTCGCGCTGCAGGCTGGCGCGCGTGAGTGCATCGATGGCGGCGAAGGGTTCGTCCATCAGCAGCACGCGCGGCTGCGTGGCCAGCGCGCGCGCCACCGCCACGCGCTGGCGCATGCCCCCGGAGAGCTCGAACGGATAGCGGTCGGCGGCGCGCGAGAGGCCCGTCATCGCCAGCAGCCGGGCCGCGCGCTCGCGGCGCTCGGCCGCGGGCACGCCCTGCATCTTCAGGCCGAACTCGACATTGCGCTGCGCCGTCATCCACGGGAACAGCGCGTACTCCTGGAACACCACGCTGCGCGACGGCGACGGACCCGTGACCGGCGCGCCCTCGAACTCGACGCTGCCGCCGGTGGCGGTGATGAAGCCCGCGATCAGGTTCAGCAGCGTGGTCTTGCCGCAGCCGCTGGGGCCGATCGCGCAGACGAACTCGCCGGGCGCGATGTCCAGGTCGACGTCCATCAGTGCCCAGCTGGGCTGGCCGTCGGACGTGGCGTAGAGCTTGGAGACGTGCCGGATGCTGACCGCCGGCACCGTGCCGCGGTCGCCGCTCATCGGGGCACCTTCGCCTTCGGCGGCCGGGCGGGAGCTCATGCCAGCGTGACCCGCTCGGGCGCCACCGCGCGCATCGCGTCGGTGCTGATCAGGCTGCGGTAGAGCGTGCGCAGATCCTGGTCGGGCTGGCGCGCGAGGCCGGCCTCGACGGCCCACTTGCCGTTGAGCACGAGGTCGTCGAGCAGCGAACCGTCGAGGCCCACGCCGACGCTCATCGAGGCCATCGACTTGCGCACCACGTCCTCGGGCGCCTTGAGTCGTGCGGCGACGTCGGTGACGGCGCCGGCATAGTTGGTCTTGTAGAAGTTCTCCGCATCGATCAGCGCCCGCACCGCGGCCTGCACCAGCTGCGGCTGGTTCTTCACCACGTCCTCCGTGGCGGCCAGGATGTAGTGGCTGGCGAACACCTTCTCGATGTTGTCGTTGGACAGCAGCCTGACCTTGTCCGGCGCCTGCGCGATCGCGTTCTCGCCGGCTTCCTGGCCCCAGGCGAAGGCGTCGATGTCGCCGCGCACGAGCGCCGTCACGGCATCGGGCGCACGCAGGTTGATCACCTGCACGTCCTTCAGCGTCAGGCCGTAGAGAGACAGGTAGCGGCTCAGGTAGTAGTGGCCGCTGGTGCCCAGCGTCGTGGCGACGCGCTTTCCCTTCAGGTCGTTCGACCGGTCGATGCCGCGGTCGCTGCGCGCCGCGACAACCATGCCCTGCGACACGCGCGAGAACTCGGCCACGATGATCGAGCGCAGGCCGTTGGCGCCGAGCAATGCCATCGGGCTGTCGGTGGTGGTGCCGAACTGCGCCTTGCCCGCGAGCACCGCATCGAGCGCGAGCCGGCCCGAGGTGAAGCCGAGCGTGCTGGCGTCCACGTCGTACTTCTTCCAGAAATTGCGCGACGAGAGCAGGTAGGGCAGCGCCCAGTTATAGCCCTGGCTCTCGGCCACCACGATCTTCTGGGGCGCGGCATGCGCCCATGGCACGGCACCGGCGAACGGCGCGGCCCCCATGCCCAACAACAACTTGCGACGCAGCGCGGACGACCTGTTCATGACCGGGATCCTTTCGAGTGGAAGACAGAAAGCGGGAAGACGATCGGGGCGGCGCACCAGGCGCTCAGCCGTACGAATAGGGGAATGGCGGCTGGCCGGTCAGCAGCCATCGGCCGACCTCCCTGAGCCGGTAGTCGATCGGGTCGTGCAGCGTGTGCGTGCGCACGTTGCGCCAGAAGCGGTCCAGGCCATTGCGGTTGGCGGTGGCACGGGCGCCGACCATCTCGAAGATCTGGCTGGTGACGTGCAGCGCCACGCGCGCCGCCATCGCACGGGCCGCCGCCACGTCGATGCTGAGCGCACCGCGCTGTTCGGGCGTGAGTTCGAGGCCGCGTTCCCAGGCCTGCTGGAAGTGCCGGTTGGCCAGCTCCGACAGCGCCACGGCCGCGCGCAGCTGCATCCAGAGGTCGCCGGTGCGCAGCAGCAGGTAGGGGTCTTCCACCGCCTCGGCCTGGCCCGACATGGCCCAGGCCTTCACGTGCTCCCTGGTGTAGTCGGCAGCGTGGCGCAGCGCACCGAGCGCATTGCCGAGATAGTTCTCGGTCAGCATCATCTGGCCGAGCATGTTGCGCAAGGTGGCGCGCGGGCTCGAGGCCGGGCCGGGGTCGCGCAGCACCTCGCCGGGGTGGATCGGCACCTGCTCGAAGCGCACGCTGCCGCTGTCGGTCTGGCGCTGGCCGATCGCATCCCAGTCATCGAGCGCGGTCACGCCGGCGCGCGTGGTCGGGATGACGGCGAAGAGGCGGTCGGCCGGCGCTGCACCGGTCGCGACCGACACGGTCATCATGTCCGAGCCGCGCGTGCCCGAGCAGAAGCTCTTGATGCCATCGAGCACGTAGTCATCGCCCTGCAGCGTCACGTTCAGGCGCGTGTCGCGTGCATTCACGGCATTGCCCCAGAGCCAGCGGTTGGCCACGGTACCGGCCAGGTAGCGCTGCTGCTGCTCGGCGTCGCCGAACAGCTGCACGGTCGCGACCTGCAGATGCTGGAAGGCCAGCAGGTGGGCGATCGAACTGTCGACCTGCGCCACGCGGCGCACGATGCGCAGGATCAGCGGCCAGGGCGCTTCCTCGCCGCCCTGCGCACGCGGCACCGCCAGCGTGGCCAGGCCGCTCGTGCGCAGCATGCCGTGCTGCTCCCAGCCGCTGCCGCCGGTCTTGTCGCGCTCGATCACGGTGGGCGCGAGCTGAGCGCAAAGGGCCAGCACCTTCTCGCCATGGGCGCCGAGGTCGAGCGTCTGGCCGCACACGTCGATCGATGTCTCCGGCGTGGCGGGCGGTGCGTTGAAGGCGAACTCGGGATTCATCAGGCAGGTCCTTGGGGTCGTTGCGGACAATCGATCAATGGCGCGGGTTCAGATGCCGGCGAGCAGCCGGCGCTCGCGGATGACCGCCCGGCCGCGGATCACCGAATGGACGATGTCGGACGGACCGCAGCGGTGCACGATCGACGACATCGGATCAGGGCTGGCCCACAGCGCGTCGCCAAGAACGTCGAGCGCGAGGAAGCTCGCCTCCTTGCCGACGTCGATCGAGCCGAGGCGATGCGACAGGCCCAGCGCCACCGCACCGCCGTGCGTGGCGGCCGACAGCACGCTTCTCGCGTCGGCGGCGCGCGCATCCATCGTCATGCCGCGCGCGAGGCGGCTGGCCATGTCCATCTCGCGGAACATGTCCGGGCTGGAGAACATCATGTTGTCGGTGCCGAGCGACCACGCCATGCCCGGCGTGCCGAGCGCCTGCAGCGGCGGCAGGCCGTCGGCCAACAGCAGGTTGGTGCGCGGGCAGCAGACGATCCGCTGGCCGCGCGCATGCAGCACCGCCAAGTCCTGCGGCGTGGCGTGCGTGAGATGCACCATCAGGTCGGGCTCGAAGTCCAGCGCGCGCGCCACTTCGGTCAGGCCGTACAGCGCCAGCGAGCGCTGCGCGTCGCGCGGCGATTCGGCCACATGCACGGCCATCAGCCGATCGGGGTGCGCGCGGCGCATGTGCCGCAGCGTGCCGAGGTCGAAGGCATCGACGCTCGGGATGCCGAATCCATCGGCCACATCGGCGATTGCCGCGACCTGCCGCGCACGCGCGGCCTCGTCGTCGCCGGGACCGAACAGCGGTCGTCCGAGCACGATGGGTTCGATCGGCAGGCCTTCGCTCATGCGGCGCAGCGC